>CAYWVP010000029.1:7769-10002 GCA_964461605.1 uncultured Anaerolinea sp. | reverse complement strand
TGCAGGCAGGTCCGTCGGGTCGACCGAGAGGAACCAGCGTACTTTTGCCCGCTCCATCTCAATGAAACCGGACATTCGCTTGGGATCAGAATGGAAGACGCGCACATCTCCGTGCTTGCCAAAAAGCCATTGCAGCAGGTCAAAGAAGTGGATGCCGATATTGGTGGCCACGCCGCCTGATTTTTCCACGACACCCTTCCACGAGGTCTGGTACCAGGCGCCGCGCGAAGTGATGTAGGAGAGCAGAACCTCATGCTGCTGGTTTGGGCTGGCTTGCAGTTCCTCACGTAGTTGCAGTAATGAAGGCAGCAGGCGTAGCTGCAGAACAGTATTGATCTTATGCCCGGTTTCCTCCTCGATCTCTTGCAGCGGCTCGAGGTTCCACGGGTTGATGACGAGAGGTTTCTCGCAGATCACATCCGCACCCACGCGCAACGCCAGGCGGCAGTGGGCATCATGCAGGTAGTTGGGTGAGCAAATGCTGACATATTCCACGCGGTTCTCTGCGGATCCGCGCCGTAGTTTTTCCAGGTGGCGGTCAAAACGCTCGATCTCGGTAAAGAAACGCGTATCAAATGAAAACTGGTCCAGCAATCCAACCGAATCATGCGGGTCAACGGCTGCCACCAACCGGTTGCCGGTATCACGGATGGCCTTTAAATGCCTCGGAGCGATATACCCCGCAGCGCCAATCAATGCGAAATTTTTCATATGATTACCTGCCATTCGCCTTATATTCTAACAAGTCAATAGAAGAATCCGCTTGTCAATCGCTTGATAATTTTGTTAACAGTTGCCGCGGATAGTAGAAGTAAACACCTCGTCTTACCGACCCTGTCGTCGGATTTTGAGGAGGATATCTATTGCCTTATTGTCGATGATGATGAGGATATCTTTCAAACGAATAACCTTAAGATTAGGGTTAGCCGGACAGTCAATGAGACTGTCTATTCCGTAATGTTTCGGCTTTAGTGCTCTTTAATAATTGATTATTGCGATTGAATAATTTTACCATGCCCGCGGTTGGTAAATAAAAGCCGAAATGCGGGTTCACATTTCGGCTTGTTGGACTTCAGCTGATTTATGGTTTAAATATTACCCCGCGTTCCTTCAACAGGTGTTTGACCATTACCACACCTTCGTCGAGGTTTTCACGGCTTTTTAGTTGGATGTCAAATTCAATATCGGTGGAGACTTTGTTGCCCACCCAAACAACATGAACCATGTCTTTGTCAATGACGGTCTCCAGGATGTCCAGATCATCTTGTGTGAGATCGATTGCAGTCATGATTAGCAGCATGCCCGCATCAAGGAACAGGTGCGCCACCTCGGCGAAGCGCCTGACGTGTTCCCGCCAGCCGCCGGGTGCATCATGTCGCTTCAGATCGGCGTTTACCCCGTACAATAATGAGCCAATGCCAAGGTAATAAACAAGTTTACCGTCATTAAACAGCTGCTTTTCCAGTTTGCGCGCCAGTGTCTTCCTACCCGCATGCCGAGACCCCGTGATGACCACGATGGAAGCGCGCTGGTTATACATTTCCGCGCGTTGCGCCATGGTCACGTCTGAGGGGATCCACTTAAGGTTGCGTGTATACACATCCTCGCGTATCTGGGTATCATCATCTGTCAATGCTTCCAGCACGATCCCTCCGCCGCGGATCTCGTAATCATCCACGAGTACAAAACGGCTGGTTTCAGGAAAGACCTCTGAGGTGTCAAATGCGATCGGGTGGGCTAGTTTGAAGGTGACTTCTGCCACGTCATGATGTCCGATCTCGGTACGATCGTTCTGATTCTTGTAATCGGAAGCGTCTATGACCTTATGAATGGCTTCCACGCGTACTTTTTCGTGACATGTGCCCAGTTTTAGAATGTAATCTTTGCCCATGATCAGGGGCTGTTTGCCAAGCCAGAAGAGGCTCGCGCGCAACCGTGAGCTGACAAACGGCGGGGTGTCGCCGACGCGTGTGGCAATTTGCCCGCGGTTCACGTAGATCTGCTCGACCATCGTGAACCCGATGGACTGGCCGGTCAGGCTGTTGGTCACCTTTGGCGCATTGAAGGCTTCAATGGTTTTTACCTTGGTGCGTTTGCCTGAAGGATAAAAAACGATCTCATCACCCACCTTGACCTGCCCGCTGGCGATGCTCCCTGCGATGATGCGGCGATTATCTCCGTAGCTGTTGAACTTGTACACGTCCTGAACAGGAATGCGCAAGGGGAGGTCAAC
>CAYWVP010000029.1:0-7669 GCA_964461605.1 uncultured Anaerolinea sp. | reverse complement strand
CCCAGCATGCCCAGCAGATAGCCGTGCCGCCGTGAATTTTCCTGTACGCCTTCCTCCGCGTCGATCACCAGTATGGCCGCTTCAGCGTGAGACGCACCGGTTACCATGTTCTTGATGAACTCAATGTGTCCTGGAGCGTCGATGATGATGTAGTTGCGTTTGCTGGACTGGAAGAATACACGCGCGGAGTCGATCGTGATGGATTGAGCCTGTTCATCTTTCAACGCATCGATCAGGTAAGCGAGCTCGAACGGTTTGCCGCTTTTCAACGCTTTTTCCTTGATCGCTTCCAGCTTTCCTTTGGGAAGGGAGTTGGTATCTGCCAATAAACGGCCGATGATCGTACTCTTGCCGTGGTCCACATGACCGACCACGACAACATGCATCTGTTCTTTGGAGAGATCCATACCGTTCTGTGCCATTACATGTATCCTTCCCTGCGTAAGGTTTCCAGACCGCCGCCATCATCCTTGTCCTGCGCCCGTCCGGAACGCTCAGCGATGTTGGCAAACTTGCCCACGCTCAACTCATCGATGATCTCCTGTACGGTTCTGGCGTTGGATTCGACCGGGTAAGTGCACGGGTAACACCCCAGCGAGCGGTAGCGTTTGCCATCACCCTGGTTGTAATAAAGGGAGACTGTTGGAATGTTTTCCGCCAGGATGTATTCCCAGATATTGAGTTCGGTCCAATCCAGCAGGGGATGAATGCGCACGTTGGTGCCGGGAGCAAAATCGGTCTTGTACTGGTTCCAGAATTCAGGCGGCTGTTCAGCGATGTCCCACTCGTTCTGCTTATCGCGCGGCGAGAAGTAGCGTTCCTTGGAGCGCGATCCTTCTTCATCCGCCCTGGCACCCACGATCACACCGGTAAACGGTTCGGGATTCTTCTCCTCCTCGTACCTGTCAGTGTCATGGTTGAATATCCGGCGTGGTCCTTCACCGTTCAAAGTTTGCCGCAGCGCATCCGTTTTGAGCAGTTTGCAGCAGGTCAGGCGGTCCACGGCGCCATCCGGGAAGGTGTGCTTGTCCCGCAGTGCTTCACGATTTTCGCCGATCACCATGGTCAGTTTCATCTCGCGCACCAGTCGGTCGCGATAATCGATCATTTCGGGAATTTTGTAATGCGTGTCGATGTGAATCAGCGGGAAGGGGACGTGCCCGAAAAAGGCTTTACGCGCCAGCCACAAGAGAACGGTGCTGTCTTTTCCCATCGACCACAGCATGCCCAAATTCTTAAAGTTCGCATAGGCTTCACGCAGAATGTAGACACTGCGGTACTCAAGTTCTTTCAAATGTTCCATATTGATAAAGTATCCTTGTTATCCGTGTTTAATGATCTGGTGCTCAAGCAGGCGTGCTATGATCAGGTCCACGCACTCATTCACCGTGAGTTGACCGGTATCCACCTGGATCTCGGGAGCATCGGGTGCCTCATAAGGTGAGTTGACCCCGGTGAATTCGCTGAGTTTTCCGTCAAGGGCTTTTTTATACAAACCTTTGGGGTCACGCTCGATACAAGTTTCGATTGGGCAGGAGACAAAGATCTCCCAGAATGCATCCGGTTTTAATAACGACCGCACCATGTCCCGATCTGACCGGAACGGGCTAATGAAAGCTGTGATGACGATCAACCCGGCATCGTACATCAACCGGGCGACTTCACCGACCCGCCGGATGTTCTCTTTGCGGTCTGCTTCTGAAAAACCCAGCCCGGCGTTCAACCCGGTGCGGATGTTGTCCCCGTCCAGCAGGTAGGTGTGGGCACCGTATGCATGAACAAGCCTGTATTCCAGCGCGTTTGCCAGCGTGCTTTTCCCGCTGCCGGAAAGCCCGGTCATCCACAAGACCAGGGGCAAATGACCCTTTACGCTGCTGCGGTCTTCAAGGCTTACTGAGTGCTGGTGAGGGTGGATCTCGTTTGTCATTTGCTTTAAATGGTTAACCTATCAGCAAGAAGTACCGGATATTGAGCAGTCGACCCCAATTAGAACCATAATTGGTAGAGGGTCCTTATTTGCAGGAAGATGATCAGAACACCAACGATGATCATGATCGCTTTACGGGGCAATTTTTTGGTCACCATGGCTCCCAGTGGAGCGGCGATCACCCCGCCTACAAGCAGACCGAGGATCACTTTCCAGTGAGTGAGCCCGATGGTGAGAATGAAAACGATCGACTCGGTCAGCGTTACGAAGAATTCAGAAAAATTCACCGATCCGATCGATTTGCGCGGTGAGTGTCCAGTTGAAATCAGGGTCGAGGTGACCACTGGCCCCCAACCACCGCCACCCATGGCATCCAGGCTGCCCCCCACCAGACCCAGCGCCACTAAAAGGCTGGTTTTAGGTTCCCGATCGTGTTCAGGGGTGGGTCTGAAGGCTTTCCACAGGATGCGCACTCCCATGATCAACAGATATATGGAGATCCAGGGTTTGATGACGTTACCATCGATTGTGGTCAGAATGTAAGCGCCTAAACCGCCGCCGATGATACCGGGAATTAATAGGCGTAAAACCATGCGCTTGTCAATGTTTCCGAATTTCAGGTGGGATAAACCCGAGATCAATGTGGTGACGACTTCAGATGCGTGCACGCTCGAGCTGGCAATGGCCGGGGATAATCCGATCGTCAATAGAAAACTGTTGGCAGAGACTCCATAAGCCATGCCAAGGCTGCCATCAATGATCTGGGCGATGAACCCGACCAGGACCAGAATAAAAAAGTTCACATCCATTGGGCTATTCCAATCTGTTGCGATGATAGGTGAACATACCCGCCTATTATATCCTGAATAATGATGCCCCGTGCGCCTTCAATGTTCCATGATTAGAAAAACAGATCAGCTTACCTCTTCTTTTCTGGTCTTGTTGATCTTCTTTGCACACCTGATAATCAATTTCGGGAACGTCATGTGATAGGATTTAAAGTGATGTAGTATAAGGTACACATCTATTTAATCTCAATTGGGGAACTTGAGGATTCACATAACCGTCTTTGATTGTGGAGGGATTCATCATGAAAAAGTTCATCAGGTCACATTTTTCGTCCAGAAAATTCCACACCCCATCATTGATGGTCCTGAACACGGTAATGATCTTCCTCATGTTCTTCACCACCGGCTGTACCGGTGACCTACAGGAGACGCTTATGCCGACCGAATCATCAAACGGAAATCACACATTAACACCATCTGAACAGACTCCTGGTGAAGACCTGGATCCGTATAACATCCAGGTTGGTGTCAGTGAAGGGCTGCCTGCCCAGGCAACTCCGGAACCTGTCCAGGTGGAATCAGGTGAACCGCTCACCCCGGCAGAGATCGAATCCGTATTTGAGCGTCTGCCTGACCTCCCGGTGTCTGCAGAAGACCAGAGTGAATTCAATTACCCGGTTGAATTGCTCCCTCCACCGAGACCCGGAACGGTGATCGAAGAACAATTCCCCCGGCAGGAGAATCTGCCAACGCCTGAAGCAGGCACCGCGCAACCCCTTGAGGTGGCGCGTTACGCACCGGAAGGGGAGATTCCGCTTGCACCTTTCGTATCCATTACCTTCAACCAGCCTATGGTCCCGTTGGGTACGCTAAGTGATCTCGCGGCTAAAGATGTACCTGTGGTGATCACTCCCGAGCTTTCAGGCACCTGGCGCTGGCTGGGCACCAAAACGTTGACTTTTCAGTACGATTCCGATCTGATCGACCGGCTGCCCAAGGCGACCGAGTATACGGTGACCATACCCGCCGGAACAAAATCGATAAATGGCGGAGTGTTGGCAGAGGCGGTCACCTGGGCATTCAGTACCCCCGCGCCAAAAGTGATCAGCATGTACCCGGATAACATCCCCCAGGCGCTGGAACCGCTCATTTACCTGCAATTTGACCAGCGCATCGATCCGGCACAGGTACTGGATACGATCACCCTCTACGCTGGTGCGGGCAAGGCAGAATTACGTCTCGCAACGGATGATGAGATCAAAGCTGATGAGAATATCCAGAAGATGGTTGAAAACGCCACTGAGGGGCGCTGGATGGTCTTCAGAGCCAGCCAGGCGCTGCTACCTGATACAACTGTATCCATCACAGTGGGACCGGGCACACCTTCTGCTGAAGGACCGTTGGTGACCACAACTCCACAGTCTTTTTCATTCAATACATACGCCCCCTTGCGCGTGGTGAATTATGGTTGCTATTGGTACAGCAACCAATGTGTTCCCCTCGCACCGTTCTCGATCGAGTTCAATAATCCATTGGATGAAGACAAGTTTTCTGAGGAAATGATTTCGGTCAACCCGCAGATCCCAGGGATGGTGGTCAATTCTTATGGTGGCAGCATAGAGATCAGCGGTGACACCAAAGGCCAGACCAATTACACGGTAACTGTCTCCAAAAATCTGCAGGATGAATTTGGTCAAAAACTGGGCAAAGATGAAAAACTCATCTTCAAGGTAGGCAAAGCGGAACCGCGTCTGATCGGTCCGCAAAAGTATTTCGTCACTCTTGATCCGGCGGCGAAGAAACCAGCCTTTTCGGTCTATGCGGTCAATTATGCCAGGCTGAAGGTACAGGTTTATTCGGTCACACCTGAGGATTGGGATGATTTCGCGGATTACTTCGAAAAATGGCAGCAGACAGACCGCAGCCTTCAGATTCCGGGAAAACTGGTTCTTGATGAAACGAAGAACCTGAATCTTCAGGATGACGTTTTAACCGAAGTGGGAATTGACCTCTCACCTTATTTGAAGAATGGTTTCGGGCAGTTTATTGTCAAAGTCGAACCACCCGAAGGGATGTTCGTGAGTGAAGACGAGAAGTGGCAGCGCTTTAACCAGACGGTGCACGCCTGGGTACAGGTAACAAACCTCGCGGTGGATGCTTACATCGACCATTCTGAGATGATTGTGTGGGTGAACGACTTGAGGGATGGCAGCCCGTTGGGAGGTGTCAACATCCGGACGAGCAAGAGCACAACCACCTACTCAACCAATGCAGAAGGGCTGGCGCGTTTCCCGATCCCTGATGGGGCGTACGCGCTTGTGGCTGAAAAAGGACCCGACACCGCGATGCTGCTGTATTCACCTTATCCATGGGATACCTCCGGTTGGACCTCATCTACACCCTCTGATACCCTGCGCTGGTTTGTGTTTGATGACCGCAGCATGTACCGGCCTGGTGAGGAGGTGCACATCAAAGGCTGGTTGCGCCGGCTGGGGGGCAGGCAGGATGGTGATATCAGCCTTTTAGGCGACGATGTTTCTTCCATCAATTACCAGTTAACGGACGCGCAGGGGAACGCGGTGATGAGCGGGGATGCGGACGTTAACGCGTTGGGTGGTTTTGATTTCTCCTTCAGTATTCCAACACCGATCAACCTGGGCAATGCCAACCTGCAGTTATGGGCAAATGGAAGTCTCAGCGGTGTGGCTGAAAATTACTACTATCACTCTCTGCAGATCCAGGAGTTCCGTACCCCTGAATTCGAGGTCAAGGCGCGCAACGTCACCAGCCCGCCGTACTTTGCCGGTGGAGAAGCGGTGCTGGCAGCTGAGGCTAAGTATTACGCCGGTGGTGCGCTTTCCAAAGCGGAGGTGATCTGGTCAGTGGAAACCTCACCGGGCAGGTACTCGCCCCCCAACTGGCCGGATTTCGTTTTTGGCGAGTGGAAACCGTGGTGGTGGGATGTGTATCGTTACGATTCCTACTGGCCTGAGGAGGAGGGTACTACTGAAACCTTCACAGGAAAAACTGACACAAACGGTGAACACTACCTGAAACTGGAATTCGAACAGGTCGGTGCTGCGGGTGAAAAACCTGAACCTAAATCCATCGTAGCGCAGGCGTCGGTGATGGACGTCAACCGTCAGACCTGGGCGGGTACGACCACGCTGCTTGTGCATCCTGCTGATCTTTACATTGGCATTCGCAGCGAGCGCTATTTTGTGAACAAAGGCGTTCCAATCAAGGTGGATTTCATCGTCACCGACCTGGACGGCAACGTGGTGCCTGGTCAGGCAGTGACCGTTACTGCCGCCAGGCTTGAGTGGAAGTACAAGAACGGTGATTGGGCTGAAGAAGAAACCGACACACAGACCTGTGAGAAGGTTTCCGGCGAAAAACCGGATACCTGCTCCTTTGAGACTCCCATTGGCGGCAGCTACCGTATTACTGCCAGGGTGACCGATACATCGGGGCGTGTCAACCAGTCCAGCTTCACACGGTGGGTGAGTGGCGGGCAGCGCCCGGCCGCGCGCGACGTGAAACAGGAGGAGGTTACCCTCGTTCCGGATAAGGAAACCTACCAGCCCGGTGATACAGCTGAGATTCTCGTTCAATCCCCGTTCAGCCCGGCCGAAGGCCTGCTAACGGTCAGCCGCAGCGGTTTCCTGTACACAGAGACCTTCCAAGTGGATGAGGGATCCACTATACTGCGAATCCCGATCAAAGAGGAATACATTCCCAACCTGCATATCCAGGTGGACCTGGTAGGGGCTGCTGAGCGACTGGATGATAAGGGCAATGTGTTGAAAAACGCTGATCCCCGACCGGCCTTTGCCACAGCAACGCTGAACTTAAGCATTCCGCCGCTGCAGCGCACGCTGTCGCTGAGCGTGGAACCAGAGGTAAGTCAACTCGAACCGGGCGGTGCAACCACCCTCAAGGTGAAATTGACCGATGCCAGTGGCAACCCGGTAGCGGACGCTGAGCTCGCGGTGGTGGTCGTGGATGAAGCCATCCTCGCGCTTTCCAATTACCAGATGAATGATCCGTTAAGCGTGTTCTATTCTGATCGTGACGCGTGGGTTTCCAGCTATTACGCGCGCAACAGCGTCGTCCTCGCCAATCCTGAGACGCTGGTGGACCAGGGTTTGGTGGGTATGGGCGGACAGGGTGGGGGCAGGGAAGAGATGGATGCTGCGATGGTGATGGAAGCGCCAATGATGGCGGCTGTTCCCGAGATGGAAAAATCCATGGAAAATGCAGCCGGACAATCCATATCAGTTCGTATGGATTTCAATCCCCTGGCGGTCTTTGAACCCGAGGTACGCACGGGTGCCAATGGCGAAGCCAGTATTTCGATCAAGGTTCCTGATAACCTGACCCGATACCGCATCATGGTGGTCGCGGTGGATGAGAGCGGCAGGCAGTTTGGTAAGGGTGAATCCAACCTCACCGCCCGTTTGCCCCTCATGGTGCGTCCCTCCGCGCCGCGCTTCCTTAACTTTGGTGATAAATTCGAATTGCCGGTAGTTTTACAAAACCAGACCGATGAGCCGCTTGTTGTGGATGTGGTGGCGCGTGCGACCAATCTTGAACTGGATCAACCGGGTCTGCGGGTGACAGTCCCCGCCAACGACCGTATTGAGGTTCGCTTCCCCGCCAGCACGGTCATGGCAGGCAGTGCGCGGGTACAGGTGGCAGCCGTGTCAGGTGAGTATGCGGATGCTGCCGTGGTAGAAATTCCGGTGTACACCCCGGCAACTACCGAGGCTTTCGCCACGTACGGTGTGATCGACACAGGAGCCATCGCGCAGCCCATCCTGCATCCGACCGATGTGTATTCCCAGTTCGGTGGGTTGGAAATCTCCACCTCATCAACCGCCCTGCATGCGCTCACAGATGCGGTGCTCTACCTGGTGGAGTACCCGTTCGAGTGTTCCGAGCAGCTGGCCTC
>CAYWVP010000028.1:0-14805 GCA_964461605.1 uncultured Anaerolinea sp. | reverse complement strand
ATCCTGGCAGGTTTCATACTATAATTAATCAACCCCTACACGAGGAGATATCTCATGGCGAAGAAGTCAGTAAACCCTAACGAATACAACCAGTTTGACCGCAACGAGCCGATGTCTGAAGCCAAAAGAGCGGTTCTCGATAAAGCGCTTGGCGACATTATCAAACGTTACGGAGAAGGCTCGATCATGCGCCTGGGCGAAGCGCATCAACTTGCTGTTGAGGTAATCCCCACTGGTTCACTCTCGCTGGATATTGCGATCGGTGTGGGAGGTATTCCGCGCGGACGCATCACCGAGATTTTTGGTCCCGAGTCTTCCGGTAAGACTACCCTCTGTTTACACATCGCGGCTGAAGCTCAGAAACTTGGCGGAACGGTCGCATTCATTGATATGGAACATGCACTTGATCCATCATACGCTGCCAAGTTGGGAGTGGACGTGGAAAGCCTGCTTATCTCACAACCAGACACGGGTGAACAAGCGCTTGAAATTACCGAGACACTGGTAAGGTCAGGAGCAGTCGACCTGGTGATCATCGACTCGGTAGCTGCGCTGGTTCCGCGGGCTGAGATCGAAGGGGATATGGGTGACGCGAGCATGGGTATGCAAGCCCGTCTGATGTCCCAGGCGCTGCGCAAGCTTTCCGGGGCGATCAACCAGACCAAAACCGCGGTCATCTTTACCAATCAGATGCGCCAGAAGATTGGCGTGATGTTTGGAAACCCTGAAACGACAACCGGCGGGCAAGCGCTCAAATTTTACGCGTCCATCCGCCTGGATACCCGGCGCATCCAATCGATCAAGTTGGGACCCGAGATCGTCGGCAACCGCACGCGCGTGCGCGTGGTCAAGAACAAGGTTGCACCCCCCTTCCGCACCGCTGAATTTGACATTATGTATAACGAGGGCATTTCCAAAGAAGGCGATATCATCGATCTCGCCACTGCGATGGAAGTGATCACCAAACGGGGAGCTTTCTTCTCCTTTAATGACATTCGTCTCGGGCAAGGCCGCGAGAACGCCAAGGAATTTCTCCGCCAGAACATCGAACTTTGCAATGAGATCGAAACCATTGTGCGCCAGCGCGCCATGGGTGGTGAATTTGCATTTGACCTTTCTGGTGCTGCCAACGATGAAGACCAGGCGACCGAAGAGTAATTCACAATACCTCATGACCAGGTTGTTTGCTGTTACGTCCGGCAAATTGTTATTTGGCATTGCAGTCGGGGTGGCTATGCTGCTTTCGGCTTGTGGATACCTCCCGCCGAGCCGTTCTCTTCCCCCTGAACAGCAATCACCATTATTTAAAGCACCTGCTCCGGTCAGCGAACCCACCGCAACACAACACTCCGAAGTGAAATCCACGCCGGAACCAACCCAGATCCCGAATTGTACAAACGACCTCGAATATGTTGCTGACCTTACTGTTCCGGATGGTACGCAATTCAATCCGGGTGCAGTCATTGATAAAGAGTGGAAGGTAAAGAACAACGGCACATGCAACTGGAACAATACTTACAAGCTGCAATTGATCTCGGGATCCCCGTTAGGGGTTGAAACAACCCAGGCTTTGATCCCGGCTCGCAATGGTACAGAGGCGATCGTGCAAATTGAGTTCACTACACCTCAAGAACCCGGCAGGTATGAAGCCACCTGGCAGGCGTACGGACCGGATGGCGAAGCCTTCGGTGAATGGCTCACAATTTCAATTGCCGTGACCACTCCCTGATACTCAATGGACCTCAGGTGAGAACCGGAAAAACCAGAAAACTCCTCATCGCCCTTCTAGCGTTTTTAATTTGCACGCTGTTTGTATTGATCGGCGGGGTGGCCTTCCTCTCATCCGGTCTATCCGGACTCGATGCTTCAGCGTTTGGGATCATTGGCAACACGATCACGATCGAACGGCTGGACGATATGTCACTCACCAATTCGCCCACCCCATTTCAACCTTTGCCAACCAATACGCCCACCCCCACCGCCACCCCCACGAACACACCGACGCCCACCAGCACACCAACCCCCACCGCCACCTTCACGCCGCTGCCAACCAATACGCCGCTGCCCATTCCCACCGGTACACCTACCCAACGCACCGAAGATGGACTTCCGGCATCAGCATCCATTGATGGGGTAACCGGTTACGCCCAATCCTATTCGCTCACTTGCGAATCGAGGTCCGCGGTGGATTGGGCGCGTTACTTTGGAACATCAATAAATGAGATGGATTTTCAGGCAGCGCTGCCTGTCTCCGATAATCCCGAGATCGGCTTTGTCGGACCGATCGATGGCTTTACCGGGCAGATACCTCCAAACCCGTACGGAGTGCATGCTGCACCTGTAGCTGCTGTCCTCAGAGATTACGGTTTACCCGCCACCGCGGTTAGAGGGTATTCCTTTGAAAAACTAAAGAAACAGATTGCCAACGGCAACCCCGTGATCGTCTGGGTGATCGGGAACGTGTGGTATGGCTCACCGGTTGATTACACGGCGAGTGACGGATCAACGGTTACGGTGGCACATTTTGAGCACACCGCAATCGTGGTCGGTTACGACGAGGAGGGTGTCACCCTCGTGGACAACAACTTGCTATACTGGCGCTCTACCACAGCCTTCCTTGACTCCTGGGGAGTGCTCGGCAACATGGCGATCATCGCCAAATAGATAAGAAAACGGAGCCTTGCGGCTCCGTTATCATTTTTATGTGCCTTCCTGCCATGAGGCCAGGTATCTGACCTGCTCATCCGTTAATGTATCGATACTGACACCCATCGCGGCGAGTTTGAGTTGGGCGATGTGCTTGTCAATCTCCTCCGGTACCGAGTAGACACGCTTCTCAAGTTTGGAGGCGTTTTTGACCAGGTATTCCAGGGTTAGCGCCTGGTTGGCAAAGGACATATCCATCACAGAAGCAGGATGCCCCTCAGCCGAAGCCAGGTTGATCAGTCTTCCCTCGCCCAGAATAAAAATGCGCCTGTTATCTGTGGTGATGTATTCATCCACAAATGGCCTTACAAGTCGTTTACCCTTTGATTTCTTCTCTAAAGCGGGAATATTAATTTCTACGTTGAAATGACCGGAATTGGCGACGATCGCGCCGTCCTTCATCAAATCAAAATGATGATCGTCAATGACATTAATGTCACCCGTCAGCGTGACCAGGATATCTGCGATCTTTGCGGCTTCATCCATCGGCATGACCCTGAAGCCATCCATGACCGCCTCAAGCGCTTTCATCGGATCAACTTCAGTGACAACAACACTTGCACCCATGCCGCGCGCCCTTGATGCCAGACCACGACCACACCAACCGTACCCTGCCACAACAAAGATCTTACCGGCAAGAAGAACGTTGGTAGCGCGGACGATGCCATCAATTGTGGATTGACCTGTACCGTAGCGGTTGTCAAAGAGATGTTTGGTCAACGCGTCGTTAATTGCGACGATCGGATAAGCAAGCGCTTTATCTGCAGCCATTGCGTGCAAACGGATGACACCCGTGGTGGTCTCTTCGGTACCAGCCACGACATTGGGCAACAATTCACGACGGTGCTGGTGCAGCACATTGACAAGATCAGCCCCATCATCCATGGTGAAGTGCGGCTTGTGATCAAGGGCAGCATTGATGTGCTTGTAATAGGTCACATTGTCCTCGCCCTTGACGGCGTACACTTCGATCTCATCATGTGAAACGAGGGATGCTGCGATCTCATCTTGCGTCGAAAGCGGGTTCGAAGCAGTAAGGACCACATCCGCACCGCCTGCCTGCAGTGTTTTCATCAGGTTGGCTGTTTCAGTCGTCACGTGTAAACACGCGGATATGCGCATTCCTTTTAGTGGCAACTCACGAGAGAAACGCTCCTTGATCTGGCGTAATACCGGCATTTCCCTTTCCGCCCAATCGATCTTCAGGCGTCCGCCTTCGGCCAGTTTCATATCCTTAACATCATAATTCGGCATCTTTCCTCCAAAAAGTAATTTTGATCAGATTAAAATATCCAACGCGCCTTCGTCATCGAAATGCTCACGATAACGCGCGATATATTCCTGCGGTGTGTATGTATGGTTGGTGGTTCCTTTTTGTTCCAGGCAGTAGGTGGCAGAGAGTGCCCCCATTTGCCCGCAAGTCTGCAGATCCAGACCCAGACGGTATCCCCTTAAGAACCCGCCTCTAAAGGCATCGCCCACCCCGGTTGGGTCCTGGATTTTGTACGCCGGTACGACCGGGATATTGTATTCACGCTCATCGGATTTGATAGTGGCGCCTTTTTCACCCTTGGTAATGACCATCAGCCGCACATGCCGGTCAATCTGCTGCGCAGTGAAACCGGTGTGTTTGATGAGCAGGTCAAACTCGTATTCATTGCAGAACACAGCGTGCGCATCTTTTACCCCGGCACGCAGGTCCTCGTGCGGATTTCGCGCGACCTGTTGCGAGGGATCAAAGAGATACGGGATGCCCAATTCTACACACTCATCGGTGAGCCGGCGCATCGCTGCAGGATCATTGGGAGAAATCACCACGTAATCGATCTCCCCTCGCGGGATGTCCTTCAGGGAATAATGTCCGGCATCTGCCATGGCACCGGTGTAAAAACTGGCGATCTGATTGTTTTCCAAATCAGTATTTACAAAAAATGACGCCGTATATTTTTCGGGAATATCGTGAATATACTGAGTGTCGATCCCGTGGTGTTCCATCCATTGCCGGTAGTCAGCGAAATCAATGCCGGTTGTAGCGAACACCTTGGGTTTTTCACCCAGCAGCGCCATTGAATAGGCAATGTTCGGCGCGCAACCACCACGCTGGCGGGTCATGCTATCCACCAGGAAAGAGAGGCTGATCTTGTCCAGTTTTTCCGGCAGGATGTTCTCCCGGAAGTAGCCTGGAAAAGTCATCAGGTAATCGAACGCGACAGAACCACTAATCAAAATTGACATCGTTTATTTTCCCAGCCCTTGATTATAACTGTATCGGGCGATGTTTTCATAAAATGGCGGGGTGATCACACCAGCCTCTGTCACCCAGGCATCGATCAATTCGTGCGGTGTAACATCAAACGCCGGATTCAATGCAGAAGCACCTGCAGGTGCCACGGGCTCTCCGCCAATAAACAGATTGAGCACTTCTTTTGTGTCCCGCTGTTCAATGGGGATCAGGTCTCCGTTGGCAAGTGAGAGATCGAGCGTAGAAAGCGGGAAGACACAAACTACCGGAACCCGGTTGGTATGCGCCGCCAGGCTGAGCATGTAAGTACCGATCTTGTTGACCACATCGCCGTTGGCTGCCACCCGGTCCGCCCCAAAGAATACCTTTTGAACTTTTCCGCTGCGCAGAAAGTAACCAGCCATGTTATCCGTGATGATATCGTAAGGGATGCCGTATTGCTCACATTCCCACGCAGTCAGACGGGAACCCTGCAAACGCGGACGGGTCTCATCGACCAGAACATGAATGCGTTTTCCCTGTTCATGCGCGAAGCGGATCGCTCCGAGTGCAGTCCCCCAATCCACCACAGCAAGCGAACCAGTGTTACAGTGATGGATGATCGTATCTCCGTCACTGATCAAGCTCGCGCCATGTTCTGCCAAACGCAAGTTGGTTTGCACATCCTCCTCGGCTAACTCCAGTGCCCTGGTGATGATCATCCTGGTCACATCCTCACCGGACATGGCTTTGTCATCCAGCAAAGACATCACCTGGTTTACCCCCCAGGATAAGTTGACTGCAGTTGGACGGGCAGCGATCAACACCGCAGCTGCCTGTTTTAGTTGTTCATTCAGTGCTGCACGATCAAGATGTTGAGACTTTACAGCCTGCAGTGCAATGCCGAATGCCCCTGCAACCCCGAGGGCTGGTGCACCGCGGATGGCCATTTCACGGATGGCTGATGCCATTTGCCCGGCATCTTCAACGGTCAGGTACTCCAAAGAAGCCGGTAAACGCCGCTGGTCGATCATGCGGACATGATTGGTTTGTTGAATCCATTCTATCGTGCGCATTTCACTAAAAAACGCCCTCCTGGAGAGCGTTCCTTCCAACTAAGTTTAACATGGTTTAAAAGGAATCGCAATATTCCGGAAAATACTCCATATCTATCTCTTTCCGGTCATCACCTGAGAATCCATTGGGTTCATCCAGGCGATAGTCAATAAATCCTGGCAAATAATCGGTGACGAATCCTCATTCAATGAGTTGACGTACCCGGAATCCTCCAGTATAAAAGGAACATGATCAAACGTTGGGGATTATCATTAATTATCCTGTTATTACTTCTCACTTCCTGTGGTCCTTCCAACCCGGACGGTGGTAACAAAGGTGGAGAGGTCGTTGTCTCCGAACCAACCGAAATTCTCCCCACCCCGACACCCACCAACACGCCGACACCACAACCAAAAGCCAGGATCACCATCGGACAGCAGGACATTTTGAATGGGGACTACAAAAGCGCCCTTAATGAGTTTTGGACAGCCCGTGAACAATCCACAGATCCCGATGTGATCGCCACAGCGCAACTGGGCGTGGGGCGCATCCTCCTGCTGCAGGATGATTACAATGGTGCGATCGAACAGCTTGCCTGGCTGCAGGAAAATTTTTCGGAAGGCGATGCGCACAACACTGCTTATTACTATCTTGCTCAGGCATACGAGGGTCTGCAACAATACGGATTGGCAGCGGAGGCATACGGGAAGTACGTGGAAAGCCAACCCGGTCCGCTTGACAGCGAGATCCTAGAGATGAAAGGTGATGCTTTGCTGCAGGCAGGGGATCCAGGCGGGGCCAGGGATGCGTTTGAAGAAGCAAAATCAGTTGCCACTCCGGCAAGGACGGGCGCGCTTGAGATCAAGGCAGCGCGGGCAGCCGTGGATGCGGGCGACAATGAAGGCGCAATCGACCGCTACCTGTCCCTGATCGAGGGAGGTACATCCGAACCGGTCCAGGTGCAGGCGAATTTTCTTCTGGGTCAGCTTTACCTGGGACTAGGGATGTATGAACAGGCTTACGCCCGCTTCCAGGATAACGTGATCCGTTTCCCGGCATATTATGACTCCTATTCCGGCCTCGTCGCGTTGGTGGAGGCCAATCAACCGGTTGATGATCTGCTGCGCGGAATTGTGGATTATTACGCCGGGCAATACGGTCTCACCGTGATTGCCATGGACCGCTTCATGAATGAGCATCCTGACCATGACGGCACCCCGCTTTATTACAAAGCGCTCAGTTTATGGAACATCGGGGATTACGATGGTGAGCTCGCTGCCTGGGAACAATTGATCGAGAACCACCCCGCCGACCAGTATCTGCCGACAGCCTACCAGGAAAAGTCCTCCTCATTGTGGCGCTATTACGAAGATTACGAAGGTGCAGCGGAAAACCTGCTCCGGTACGTCGCAATATACCCCAATACGCCTGAAGCACCTGAGTTTCTGAATACGGCAGGAAAGATCTACGAAATTGGCGGTTATCTTTCCAAAGCCTCAAAAACATGGACGAGGATTTTCAATGAATATCCCGCCTCTGAACTGGCCTATCCGGCTTTATTCCAATCGGGAATTGTCACCTACAGGTTGCAGCGTTTTCCTGATGCCAGGTTGACCTTCCAGCGGCTTCTGGTGCTGGCCACAACCCAGGAGGAAATTGCCACCGCGAATTTCTGGGTGGCCAAGTGTTACGAAAAAGAGGAAAACACCGAAGCCAGGGTGTATTTTCAACAGGCAGCTGATGCCGACCCCACCGGTTACTACGGCATTCGAGCGCAACAAAAAATATCCGGCAGGGCTCAGTTTTCCACCCAGAAAACCGCAGACCTGTCGATCGATCTGAGTAAAGAAAAAAAGGCAGCGGACAAGTGGTTGAAAAAACGGTTTACCCTGGATCAATCCCTGGACCTTGATTCTCTCGGTGAACTTTCCGGTAATCCCCTTTACAAGCGTGGCGAGGAGTTCTGGAAATTGGGCATGCGCGACAAAGCCCGCACCGAATTTGAACTGCTCAGGCAGGAATTGCAGGGTGATGCAGTAAATTCCTACCGGTTGATGAATCATTTACTTGAACTTGGTTTTTATCAAACCGCTGCGCTTACCAGCCGCCAGATCCTGGACCTGGCAGGTTTGAGCCAGGAAGCCACGCTCACAGAAGCCCCTGAGTATTTCAATCATATCCGGTTTGGCATCTTCTACCGGGACATTGTTGTGCCTGCCGCGGTTGAAAACGACCTGGATCCACTTTTATTATTCAGCATCATCCGCCAGGAAAGCCTTTTCGATGCCAGCATCACATCAAGCGCCGGTGCGCGAGGGTTAATGCAGGTCACTCCGGACACCGGTGATTACATCGTCGCCAACTTTGGCTGGCCGGAAAATTACACTTCCGCCGATCTCGATCGCCCCAGTGTCAATATTCGCCTCGGGGCGCACTACCTGGATCTATGGATCGATAAGTACAATGGCGATATTGCTGCAGCATTATCATCCTACAATGCCGGAGACGGGAATACGGTCATCTGGAAAGAATTGGCTGGTGATGATGCAGACCTGTTCGTGGAATTGATCCGTTTTGATGAGACCAGAGACTATATCAAGTACATCACCGAAAATTACGAGATCTACAAAAGCTTATATACGCATCCCTAGGAGATAGGAGATACGAAAACTCCCCGTTGCCGGGGAGTTTTTTTGTACTGAAAATTTACTTGATGCGGTTCTTTAAGGCAGCCTGGGCTGCAGCAAGCCTGGCAATAGGCACACGGTAAGGTGAACAGGAAACGTAGTTGTTACCAATACGGTGGCAGAACTCGATTGAAGCAGGATCACCACCGTGCTCACCGCAGATGCCCACTTCCAGGTTGATCCGTTCAGCACGGCCATCCTGGATCGCCATCCTCATGAGCTTACCAACACCCTCCTGGTCAAGCGTCTGGAAAGGATTCTTGGGCAGAATTCCCTGGTCGATGTAGGTGACGAGGAAATTGCGCTCGGCATCATCACGGCTGTATCCGTATGTCATCTGGGTGAGGTCGTTAGTACCAAATGAGAAGAATTCTGTCATGCTGGCGATCTCCGCTGCGGTCACTGCAGCACGCGGAATCTCGATCATGGTACCAAATTTGTAGTCGAACTTAACCTTCTTCTCATCCATCACCGCCTTGGCAATACGAACCAGGCGGGGTTGAATCCACTTCAACTCGTTAACATGCCCGGTGAGCGGGATCATGACCTCAGGTTTGGGGTTCATCCCCTTTAGCGCTACATTTGCGGCCGCTTCAAAGATCGCCCGTACCTGCATTTCAACGATCTCAGGCATGGAGATGCTCAAACGCACACCTCGCATACCCATCATCGGATTGCTTTCATGCAGCGAGTGTACAGCGTCCAGCATGATGTTCAGGTCAGCAGCTTCCTTAAGTTCACCCCGACCTAATACATAATTTGATAAACCCTCTCCGCTCAAGCGCATGGCAATGATCTTGGATTGCAGTTCATCCGCGGAGGGCAGGAACTCATGCAGCGGGGGATCAATCAACCGGATGATCACCGGATAACCATTCATCGCCTCGAACAAACCTTCAAAATCCTGGCGCTGATATGGCAACAACTCATCCAGGGCAGCGGTGCGTTCTTCACTGGTTTTCGCCAGGATCATCCGCTGGACGATCGGCAGACGTTCCGTTTCGAAGAACATGTGCTCTGTGCGGCAAAGCCCGATCCCGACTGCGCCATAGGAACGTGCGCGTTCGGCATCTTTGGGATAATCGGCATTCGCCCAAACCTGCAAACCTTTGGTCGGCCAGCCCTTCGGCCCCTGGCGAATTCCGTCAGTAGCGGAGATGGCATCCGCCCAACCCAGCAGGTTGAGCAGATCGATCTGCTCTTCAAATTTCGGTGTGGTCAGGTGTAACTTACCCGTGAACACTTCACCGGTGGTACCGTCGATGGAAATCCACTCGCCTTCTGTGATCACATTGCCGTTAACGGTCATGATCCGCTTGTCGAGATCAATTTTCACGGATGATGCACCCACGATGCAGGGTACGCCAAACTGTCGTGCGACAACAGCGGCGTGTGAGGTCGCACCGCCCTCGCTGGTGAGGATACCTTTCGCGGCAAGCATGCCGTGCACATCATCAGGCTTGGTGAACGGACGCACCATAATGGTGTCTTCACCGTACTCTTTGTTCCGTTTTTCCACCATATCCGCGTCAAAATACACCTGACCGACGGCAGCGCCTGGGGAAGCATTCACACCAGAGGCATAGAGGCGGCCTTCTTTGACGGCATAACCTTTCGTCTCAGCAGAAAACTGGGGGTGCAGCAGTGTATCAACATCAGCCGGTGTTACCCGCATCACTGCCTCTTCGCGGGAAATGATGCCTTCATTTGCCAGGTCAATAGCGATCTTTACTGTTGAAAGTGCCGTGCGCTTGCCGTTTCGACATTGAAGCATCCAGAGCTTGCCGTGTTCGATGGTAAACTCCACGTCCTGCATGTCGCGGTAATGCAATTCCAGTTTCTTGATGATCTCAAGGAACTGCTTGTTGGCTTCCGGTAGATCCTTGCCAAGTTTCTCGATCTTCTCCGTGTTGCGAATACCGGCCACCACATCTTCACCCTGGGCATTCAACAGGTAGTCACCATAGAGTTTGTTCTCTCCGGTGGATGGATTACGGGTAAAGGCAACGCCAGTACCGGAATCCTCACCCATGTTGCCGAATACCATGGTCTGGATGTTTACGGCTGTTCCGAGATCATCCGGGATATTTGTGGCGCGGCGATAATCCACCGCCCGCTTGCCATTCCAGGATTTGAAGACGGCTTCGGTCGCCAGCTTCAGTTGCTCGAGCGGATCCTGCGGGAATTCAAAACCTTTGTGATCTAAGATCACTTTTTTGAATACTTCGATCATTTCCTTTAGATCAGCGGCGGTCAGTTGTGTATCCAATTTGTAGCCCTTGATCTGTTTGACACCCTCAAGGTGCTGCTCAAAGGCTTCATCCTCGATCCCGAGTACGACTGATCCAAACATTTGGATGAGCCGGCGGTATGAGTCGTAAACAAAGCGTTCATTTTTGGTGAGTTTCACCATGCCTTTGGCTGTTTCGTCGTTGAGACCGATGTTGAGGACTGTGTCCATCATCCCCGGCATTGAGAACTTCGCGCCAGAGCGGCATGAGACCAGCAACGGGTTCTTCACCGAGCCGAATTTCTTACCAGTGGCTTTTTCGACCTTCTGCAAAGCCGCCAACATCTGCTCCCACATACCATCCGGGAATTTCTGTGCTTCCTGGTAAGCGTTACAAGCTTCAGTGGTAGCCGTAAATCCAGGAGGAACAGGTAAACCAATGCGGACCATTTCCGCCAGATTTGCGCCTTTTCCGCCCAGCAGCCCTCTTACACCTTCCCAGTCATTTTTTACATATTGTTCAACCTGTTTGATCTCGTTGAACAGGTAAACCCATTTCTTTTCTTCCATTTTTTCCTCCAAACGCATGATAAAAACCACCCGAAAAACGGTGGCATATTCTCGAAGTATAAATTTTACCACAGCGTATCTGGATTTAAGATCGTAATTGTCACATTTTCACTTCCACCCGACTGGTGTTGCTCCCCCTCTACTGTAAATACATTGAAAGGTAAAAAAAACGGAATCGGCTTGATAATTATTCAAATGGTACAGGTCTTACAGATGCGAATATTGATTATTGATGACGATCCAGCCGGTACAGAAATTTTGGAGATGCTTCTGTCTCCAACTAAAGCCGTGATTCGACATGCCTGTAATGGTGAATCCGGTATCGTGATGGCCAGGGAGTTTATTCCGGATATTATCCTGCTGGATTACATGCTGCCCGGAATCGACGGGCTGCAAACCACCAGGGGACTCAGGAAGGTCACCAGTGCACCGATCATGATCCTTTCCGTCCTGGATGATCCTGTCACACTCGCCAAAGTATTGAATGATGGCGCAGATGACTACCTGATCAAACCAGTCTCCCGAGAAGTTCTGCTCGCGCACATCAATAACCTCATGCGCCGGTTTGCCCAGAGGCAAAAAGAACAACCCACCTTACTGGTATCAATGCAATCTGCATAAAAAAAGAACCTTCAACGGTTCTTTTTTTATTTTTCCTGGTTCATCAGCCATTGAATTGCATCGTCTTTTGACTTTATCTTCCCTTCAACCTGGGCACAGATCAAGGTCTCCAGTAAATCACCGATCCGCGGACCCGGGGCTATGTCAAGCAGGTGTGTGATCTCATCACCATTAAGCAATGGTATTGGACTGATCACATCCGGTTGCGTGAACCAGGCTTTCACTAGGTGACCCGCGTTACCGATACGCTTCAGCCACTCCTGCTGTTGCAGTTCAGCCCCGATCCTGGCGCGATAACCAGCCAGGCTGGTAAAAACCAGGTCGATTCCCGCTGATCCGGTCGCCTTGAAGAATCGATAAATTTCCAACGGTGACGGAATGTCCCCGCTTATCACCTGGTCACAGTACTCGCGGTAACGGATGTGGGCATCAATAACCTCTGCTTCGTCAACCGAAAGCGCAAGGACGTCCTTGATCTCCTTTTTGGAATACCCGCTGGATCCATCCAGCAGGACACACAAATGGAGTAGCGCCTTTCGACTGCGTCCGGAGGAATTTACACCAAGAAAGTGATCCTGGATGGCCGGTTTGAATTGCCCGAAAACCAGCATCAGCGAGGTTGAGTGAAAAGCCGCCTGCTTCTGCGCCGGTGAAGTGGTGGTAACGGCATCGATCATCTCACCCAATGCTCTACTATGTTCCAGGGCTTCCTTAAAATCTACACGGATGCGTAACGGTATACCCTCAAAAACCCGAAAATGATGGAGCAGTTGTATAGCAACATGAACTTTTTCCCCATCGAGAATCTTGAAAAGCTCGTCCCTCTTGCGTTCCGTGGAAATTCTGGTGAGCTCCGGAACTGCCTTTTTGATCAATTTTGTGGTTGGGGGTTCCACTTTCAACCCCAGGGCAACCGCATAACGGATACCCCTGATCGTTCGCAGAGGATCATCCTCCAGGCTGGTTTGGGATACGGGTCGCAGCCACCTTTCCTGCAGATCCCTCCCCCCCTTGTGAGGGTCGATGATCAAGCCAGGGTTTCTCAGGTCAACTGCCATGGCATTGATCGTGAAATCACGTTCAGCCAGATCGTCGGTAATAAATTCTCCGCGTAAAACCGAAAAATCAATTATCGTTCTTGAGTCTTCTGATTGGTCGACCAGAACCCGGCAGGTGTTTCGTTGCTCATCCAGTATGTAAAAATCACCGCCAACCAGATTGGCGAAATGACGGGCAATCCCGCGCACATCTCCTGTTCCAACCAGGTCATAGTCCTTGCAGGGCTGACCAAGAAGAAAATCACGAACCGCTCCACCCACCAGGTAGAGCGGTTGATCAGGTGAAGCCAGTTCTGTAAAACGCGTGAGTATATCTGGTAATTGCACCCGTCTACCCTTTGTTCAGCTCATTATACTTATCCAGGTCAACGACTCCGATAAAGGGCAGGTTACGGTAATAATCATCCAGATCCAACCCGTAACCGAAGACAAATTTATTGGGGATCGTGAATCCTCGATATCGGATCGGAACCGGCACCTCCCTGCGATCCTCTTTGTCCAAAAGCGTGCAGACGCTGATACTCGCCGGACGGCGTGTAGCGAGGAAATCCATCACAGCAGAGATGGTGTGACCGCTGTCAATGATATCTTCAACCAGGATCACGTGCTTATTGTATATGTCCAGGTTCAGGTCAAGCGTAATACGCACCTGCCCGCTGGTTTCCCGTCCACCCACACCGTAAGAGGATACTGCCATGAATTCAATGGCATGCGGGATGGAAACCTGGCGCATGAGATCAGTCAGGAACAAAACGCCACCACGCAAAATGCAGACAAGCACCAGTTCGCCCTTGTCCTTGTAATCGCGGCTGATCTGCTCGCCTAATTCTGCGATCCTATTTTGCAGCGATTCTGAGGAGATCAGAATTTCGCTCAGGTATTCTTTGTAATCGTGCATTCATCCTCCGTTTGGTTCTTAATCTCTTGGGACCTCGTGGTGCAGTCGGCAACGTGCTTCATATAGCTCAGAAGCCCCCACAATGATCACCGGATCATCATAACGGGCTGGTCTTCCATTAACAAGCCGCTGGGTGCGGCAGGCAGGTTCTCCACATACCATGCAGATAGCCTGTAACTTATCCACCTGTTCAGCGCGCGCCATCAACACCGGCATGCAACCGAACGGTTCACCTTTGAAATTGAGGTCCAATCCGGCAACAATCACCCTTAAGCCGCGAGCGGCCAATTCATCTACCACATTAACGATATTGTCATCAAAAAACTGGGCTTCATCAATTGCCACCACAGTGGTGCATTCTGCCAGCTGTTCCACGATCTCGCGGGAGGAATTAAGAGGTGTGGCATCAAACTCGGAACCCGCGTGGGAGGTGACCTTTTCCAGGTTGTACCGCCCGTCAATCGCCGGTTTGAACACCTGCACTTTTTGCCTGGCGATGGTCGCCCTACGCAAGCGCCTGATCAACTCATCTGTCTTGCCACAAAACATCGACCCACAAATTACTTCCACATGACCGGTCTTCGTCGTCATAAAAAAACCTCCGGAGGATATGTTAGATTCTACCTTAAATCAGAATAATCTCAACCATCCTGAATTAAAAAATACCTCTGGTGATTACCAGAGGTATCGATCGGGTGATGACGACTAAACGACGATCTCTTCTGCAGCTGAGGGCAGAGTGTAACCCATCTGGCGCA
>CAYWVP010000027.1:13274-15053 GCA_964461605.1 uncultured Anaerolinea sp. | reverse complement strand
ATTGTGATCGCCCTGCTGGGGTTCTTCATGCTGCGGGAGAAGAAACACCAGATCGTTTACATCAGCATGTGGCTCGGTTATCTGCTGTACGGCTTTATGTTCGCCTACCACATCTACACGCATAACTATTATCACCTGCCCCTGATCCCCATCGTTGCGTTGGGATTCGGAGCAGTCGGCGGAGCGGTCTTCAAATTCCTGGAAGACAAACCGCTCAATTGGTTCTCCCGTGTACTGGTTCTGGGTCTTTTCGCCTTCTCGATCGGATTATGCGTGATGAAGTCGCGTGGTGAAATGATCGGTGCGAGTTACCGCCACGAAGCGAAATATTGGAAAGACCTGGGCGACAAGATCGGACAGCGTGCATCGGTGATCGCGCTCACCCACGATTACGGCTACCGCCTGAATTACTGGGGCTTTCTCCAACCGGAACTCTGGCCAACCGGAGGTGATTTGAAGGTAAAAGAGTTGATCGGTTCGACCGATCCTGAATTTGAAACCCTGTTCAAAATGCGCACCGAAGGCAAGCATTACTTCCTGGTGACCCTGTTGGGTGAGCTGGAAGGCCAGGCGGATCTTTCTGAGTATCTGTTCGAGCATTACCCATACTCCGAGGGCGATGGTTACTACCTGTTCGACCTCAAGAATCCGCTGAATTGAGAAACACTGATGAGTGAATTACCGCTGGTTTCGATCGTGACCCCCTCCTTCAACCAGGTGGATTATCTGGAGGAGACCATGCGCTCAGTCCTCGAGCAGGATTACCCCCGCATTGAGTACATTGTGATCGATGGTGGCTCAACCGACGGCAGCGTCGACATCATCCGCAAATACGCGGACCGCCTCGCTTACTGGGTATCTGAAAAAGACCGCGGACAGACGGACGCCGTCAACAAGGGTTATGCGGTTTCCCGGGGCAGCATCCTGGGCTGGTTGAACTCTGATGACACTTACAAACCTGGCGCGATCCGCGCAGCGGTGGATTACCTGGTCAGCCATCCGCAGACCGGGCTGGTCTACGGTGACCTGGATTTCATCGATGATAACGGCAGGATCGTGGGCAAATTTCCCGCGGCACAAACCGACCTCAAACGCCTGCGCCGCGGTTATGTTCACATTCCGCAGCCGGCCGCGTTCTTCAGGGCGGAACACTGGCAGCAGGTCGGTCCGCTCGATCCATCCTTTTATTTCGCCATGGATTATGACCTGTGGGTGCGCCTGGCCGCGGTGACCGGGTTGAAGTACCTGCCCGGCAATACCTGGGCGAATTTCCGCCTGCACAGTGACGCCAAGACCATCGCCGCGGATGACCGCTGCTGGCCAGAAATGCTGCGCGTCCATTACCGCGATGGCGGTAAAAAGATTGCCCCGATCACCTTGAAATATCAGCTGCGCCGCCTGGTCGCTCCGCTGATCAACTTGAAGCGCCGCCGTATGTTCGAAAAATAATAACGCTGGAGGGACAACCTCCAGCGAAATATTTTAAGGGATTCAGATCACTTTTAGCTTCCTGGCTACCCTGGCAAAAGCTTCCAGTCCCTGGTCCAGATCTTCGCGGGTGTGCACCGCTGAGATCATCACGCGGATGCGCGCCTTGCCCTGCGGTACGGTCGGGAAGCCCAACGCCATGGCAAAGACATTCTCCGCGAAAAGCTCACGGCTGAACTGCTGCGCAAGAGAAGCTTCACCCAGCATCACCGGGGTGATGGGGGTAACGCTGTTGCCTGTATCGAGCCCTAAATTCTTAAGCTCAGCCTTGAAGTAGCGCGCGTTCTCCCA
>CAYWVP010000027.1:0-13174 GCA_964461605.1 uncultured Anaerolinea sp. | reverse complement strand
ACACCTTCTCCATGCGCGTCATCCACCATCAGCATCACATCGTACCTGCTGGTGACCGCATAGATCTCATCCAGCGGCGCCAGATCACCATCCATGCTGAAAACGCCATCGGTGATGACCAGCGCACGACGATAAGTGCCCTTGTTCTTGAGAATCACCTGCTCCAGGTCAGCTGCATTGGCATGCTCATAGCGGTCAATACGCGCACCGGAAAGCCGGCTGCCATCGATGATGCTGGCATGGTTCAGGGCATCAGAAATAATGAGGTCTTCCTTGCCAACCAGCACGGGGATCACCGCAGTGTTGGCGCTAAAACCGGATTGAAGGACAACCGCAGCCTCGACTCCCTTGAAATTCGCCAGGCGGCGCTCCAGTTCCGTATGGATGTCCATGGTACCGGCGATCGAACGCACCGCGCCCGGGCCAACACCGAATTTTTGCAATGCAGCGGCAGCGGCTTCAACCAACCTGGGATGATTCGCCAGTCCGAGGTAATTATTCGAGCAGAAGTTTAAAACCTTTTTTCCGTCAACGACCAGCCAGGCACCCTGCGGTGAACTGAGGGTGCGGATGTTGTTATACAAACCGGCCGCTTTTAGCGCATCAATCTCCTGCTGGATCCATTCCAACCTGTTGCCCATTTTCACCTCTTGTTTGGATTTGTTGTCTTATCCACGATTATACATCCGCTGAGCGGTCGAGCAGGATGCCCAGCTCATTGAGCAGCTTGATGATGCCTGCCTCCTGCAGCTGCTGGATGACCAGCGTTCGCGGATTTAATTGTTCCAGGTTGAACCGGCTGCCCGCAGCCTTGAGGAATTCATCACAGTCCGCCGGTTCAGAGAAACGCAGCAGTATGACGCGCTCAAACCCGGCCTCCTGTCCCTTCAGGCTCCAGCGCTGCTCCATTTTTCGCAGTTCTGCCGGTACAATCCCGGGTTGTTCCTTCTCCAACAGTTGCAGCAATTGACCCGGATGCAGCTCCTGTTCTGCGGCCGCTTTCAATGACCTGGTAGTCAGTAAATATCGGGATTCCCTGGCAGAAGCGCTCACAAGTTCAGTAAAACGCCCCACCTGGTAGCGCAGCATGCGCGGTGCGCCAACCGGGATAATGAAATGACAGACATCTTTCACCTTGATTGGCTGCTTTTCTTTCAATTCTGTGGCAGGCGCTTCTCCCGTCAGCATTCCCCTGGTTAGATTCACCAGTTGAAAGGCCGTGTAACGACCCTCCGCGCTGCCCCGCGCCAGGTTCACCAATCCCAGCCAATGCAGCGGACCGGTAAGGAGGAAATACAGCAATGCGCCTTCCACCCGCGGCCATGATTCAAATCCATTCAGAAATGCCCCGCTTTCCACATCCCGGATAAACCAGGAGTCATAATCCCCCGCCGGACGTTGGAAATCCGGATCAGTCTCCTTTACACCAGAGATCAGTGAAGAGATGCTCCACCAGGTTTCACCGGCATCCAACCGGGCGAGTAAGCCTGTCAATACGCGGCGGGCAGCCAGCGGATCATTCTGCCAGTTGCCCTCGCAGCTCAAACCGGGCAGCATTCTCAATTCGTTGGTCGTTTGTGAATCACGCCAGGCCAGGTAAAGCTGCAGCAGCGCCTGTTCGCGTGTCGTGGCGAAAAAGGTTTTTAACGCCTGCGGAAGCGGCAGGCTTTCCCGGTCGATCAAACCACTTGAAAGCAGCAAGCCGTGCAGGAAATCACGCGGCTTTTTCCAACTCGTGAGGATTTCCTCCGGGATCTCTCTTTGCATACGCAGAGCAGCCAGAAGGTCGGTTAACTGGTCGAGTATGGCACTGTCAGCACGGCTAACGAAGCGGGGCGATTGATTGACCGCCGGCCGTACCGGCAACTTGTCTTCAAGGATGACCGGTTTTTCAAAAGCCAGCAGTTCATCGGGGATATAGACATGTTCAACCGGTTCACCCGCACCACGGAAGAAAGCCCGGCCGATCAAGCCGGTATACCACAAGGACTCGGCGATCGATACCGGGTGTAGATCCGGATCTTCACGCGCGCGCTTCGAGGGACCAAAGCTGCGGATTTCACCGTTCAGCCTGGAAAACTCAGCCCATGTTTGCCGTCCGCCCCTCCTTACAAGGTTTTGCCAGGCTTCACGCACATTCTCAGGCAGCGCATCGATAAAAAGCCGATAACCATCCGGCAGCAGCATTTTTCCAGCCAGGTCTACGCGGGCAGAGTCCACATCACGCAGGCTGATCTCCACATCCCACGCGCGGGCAATGCGTCCCAGAAAATCCAGGTCGTGTTGCAGTAAAGTTGATTGAATTCCCGGCATAAATGGCCTTTTCAGTTCCTAAGCAGATTATACTAAACTTGAACAATCGCTTCTGTCGGTTTGCTGATCAGTTAATTGACGCTTTTATCGCTTGTATGTATAATCTTATGAACGTAAGATAATCCTGTAAGGGTTGGCGGATGACATTAAAAGGTAACCTTAGGGATTTTTCATTTACCCAGTTATTGAACCTCATAAACCTGGCCAACAAGTCCGGTGCCCTTTACGTTGAAAAACCCGGTGTAACCACGCGAACGGTCTTTCAAAACGGGAAACTGGCCTACTTCGAAAACAGTGACGAGAAGCTCTCTTTCCTCAAATCCCTCACCGACCATAAATTGATCACGGCTTCTCAACACCGGCTCCTGCGGGAACGCCTGTCCGGGATGAATGACCACGAAGCCGGGATCTACCTGGTGAACGCCGGCTACACCACCCTGGATGAAGTATTGTCCATCCTTGAAAAGGAATACGCGGACAAGTTCCGCCATCTTTTCTCATGGGCTGACGGATTTTTCCGCTTTGAAACCGGCGAACTGCCCCCGGATGATCATATTGTTGTCCACCTTAACCTTGAAAACCTGATCGTTGAAGGCGCAAGGGAGATGAAAGAGATCGAGGAACTCAAATCCGAGATCCCCAGCCTGGATATGGCACTCAAGTTCACCGAGCGACCCGGTACGGATATCCGCAACGTCAATCTAAATTCGACCGAGTGGCGGGTCATCTCTTATGTGAACCCCAAGAATACCATCCAGCAGATCGCTGCCACCACCGGTCTTGATGAGATCGAGATACGCCGTGTGGTATACACCCTGCTGCAGGCAGGACTGGTTGAGATCATCCGTCCGGATGGTATGCCTGTCGCGCTTTCAAGCGAGTCCCTTCCGGTTAAGAATCCCAAAGAACACAAGTCGCTGATCAAACGGTTGATCAACCGCATCCGATCGATCTGAAATCATCATAGGAAACTTCATGCAGACCCAGACCGTCAAAATCGTAGTAACAGGTCCATTCAATGCGGGGAAAACTGAATTTATCCGATCCGTCAGCGAGATCGATGTTGTATCCACCGAACGCAAGATCTCCACTGCCCCTGAAAAGGTGAAAGAAACGACCACCGTGGCAATGGATTTTGGCAGGATCACGGTCGACAACGACCTGGTGCTGTTCCTATTCGGCACGCCAGGGCAGAAACGCTTTGATTTTATGTGGGAGATCCTCTCTGAGGGAATGCTGGGGTTCATTGTCATGGTCGACAGTTCCAGGCCGGAGACCTTCCGCGAAGCGCGCAGCATCCTGGAAACCTTTCACGCTTACGCTCCCACCCCTTACCTGGTGGCTGCCAACAAGCAGGATCTGTACGATGCCTGGGATGTCGAGGACATTCGGCTGGCATTGCGCCTTGACCCGAATGTGAAGATATTGTCCTGTGAAGCCCGCAAGAAGGATTCTGTAAAACAGGTATTGCTGGAACTGCTTTACAGCATCCTCGAAGAGATGGACAAAAACGAATCCACACAGGAAGAAATCTAACCCTAAAAGTATGATGATCGATCAAGCTCCCGGTCCAACATCCCTGGATTATGAACTCCGCAGCCTGGAGGAGATCCTTGGTGCGGAAAACTCACACAATTTTCCTTTCCGTCTGCCGGTGAACCCGGATGACCTGCTGACGCGCGGTATTCTCCACCGTGCCGGTAGAGCCGGGTTTTATTACTGGATGAAACACAACAGCGGAATCCTCAACTGGAATGATCCGGGTTTCAAGTTCTTGCCGATCAAGAAGAAGATAGCCATGGGGCTTCAGCTCATTTGCGACATGATCAACACGGAAAAGGGCAAGCTGCTCCGGTTTGAAAACCAGCCGGATCACTGGGAGATCATCACCCTTCCATGCCCGGCTAACGAAGAAACCAGCCCTGTGACGGATTGCAATTACCTGGCTGGATTCGTGCAGGAATTCACCAGCTGGGCAGGATTAGGCAAATTCTACCGTGTGACAATTACGAAAAATCAACCGGACAACAACATGCGCTGCCGCGTCTGCATCGACAAGAAACCGATCGATTTCTGAACCCAACCCCTGAAAGGTATTACATAAATATGTCCGAAGAAGTACTCATCTGCGTGGATGTGGAAACCGCGGGACCGATCCCGGCCCAATACGCGATGCTGTCGATTGGCGCATGCCTGGTGATGGACGTCGGGGAGACATTTTACGTTGAATTGAAACCTGACAGGGATCTGGTGCAACCAGAAGCACTGGCCATTTCCGGACTGGTGATGGACGACCTGCGCCGTGATGGCATGGATCCCCAAGAAGCCATGCTCGCTTTTGAACAATGGGTTAAGCAGGTTGTTCCGCAGGGAGAGAGACCGGTGCTGGTGGCTTTCAACGCATCCTTTGATTGGATGTTCATTCATGATTACTTCCTGCGCTACCTGGGCAGAAACCCTTTTGGTCACAGTGCGCTGGACATCAAGGCTTATTTTATGGGTCAGACCGGAAGGGACTGGTCCGAGACCTCCATGCAGCATATTTCCAGGCACTTCCTGGATGAGGTACGCCTCACCCACAACGCGCTGCGCGATGCACAGGACCAGGCGGAGATCTTCCAAAAGATTCTAAAACTAAACCCCCGCTTCAACATTTCTGAATAGGCTGATCGTTTCGAGTTCATTTTTGTTATACTCTTTGCATCGTTAACTGTATCGGTTATGGATGAAAGGAGAAAAATGGCTCAGTTGGACAATTCACGTTCGGAAGACCTGCAAAGGATCATTGACTCGGCCAATCGCCTGGGGATTGAAATTCAAGAGGAAGAGGCGATGCAATGGCTGACCAGCATGGCAGCCTTCAAAGGCAGCAGCCAGATCTCAATGGACACACGCAGCGGCGTCTTTGGCCACAACATTACCATGTTGGATTTCAGCGATAAAGAGTTGGAGTATTTTAAACGCATCGGGAAGATCGTGGAATTTGAGGATATTCCGGGCAAGGTGGAGACCGCCCTGGCACTTTCCGGTTCCTCCGCGCAGTCCAAAATCCAATCTTATCCCGGTGATTGTGATTATTTTGAACGAGTCAACATCATTGCCCCCACCCGTGAAGAAGCCTGTGACATCCTGGCAGAGATCATGCGCGGGAAAGCCCTCAACACCCTGCAGGGTCCCAATTATCAGTTGATCGAGGTGAAATTCGGCGAACACCCGCAGGATATCGTGGTCGGCAGCCGCGAGGCGCGCGCCGGTTCCCCCGTGTCCTGGCACCCGTCTGAAATTAAAGCCGGCAGGATCGAAGGATTCACCAAGGATGGCACCCCAGCGGTGGTGAACTGGGAGGATGTAAAACAAAAACCGGGCTGGTGTAAGCTGGATTGGGTGGTGGCCGATCCGCTGCGCAAACAACTGGCTAACGCCAGCAACATGCTGGATGTCACCTGGGAAGCTCCAGATGGTGAGATCACCCCCCTGGATGGTTTTCTTGATCCGTATTTCCAGGAGGTCTACCTTGAAGCCACATCTGTGCCCATTTTTTCAAAATTAGCCCAACATGTCTCGGCTGATGCCCTGGATGATTACGTCAGCGCCCTTGAACGCGAAGTGTACAAGTACCTCACCAAGGATATAAACTACGGTAAGGTCGCCAAGCGCATGTACAATATCTTCCGCCTGACCGGTAAATACTCTGAAGCGGCATTCCTGCGCGAGCTGTTCGATGAGCCCGCGACCATCCTTTACCAGATCTGGTCGTTGATCCGCACGATCGATGATGCTTACGTGCCGGGGTCTTCAATAACCCATGAACAGATGGTCGCCTCAACGGATAACCTGATCCTTGAGGTGATCCGGGCGCTGGAAGGGGTTGAGGAGACTGAGATCGTTAAACATTTGTTGAACCTGCGCACCGCCCTTGCCCAACCCGAAGCCCATGAACAGCTCACTTCAGAAGCGGAAGCCGCGCGTGGTATGGTGATCAACATTGTGAACAATTTCTTCTTTGAAAGGCTGTCCGCAATGCCTACCATTAAAGAATACATGGATGAGGTCGCAACAAGCAGGAAGTAGATGGTTCTCTTTTCAATAAAGCACACTTTACCGGGTGGTCTGCATGGTCTATGCAGACCACTTTTTTCTTACCCGGATCGTTGTCTGGCAAGCCTTAAGCACAGCCATTTATTCCTCTGGATGGTAAAATTAGCCATGTGATTATTAAGAGAATCAACACTGAAATGGAAATCGAGGCGAGTATTGGCCAACAATCATAAAAGCATTACCGAGGGCTTTGCGGTCGAACTCTTCCTGGACGCGGAAGCCGAAGCGAAGGTCCTGGCGTTCAGAGACATCATTTATCGTGATGGAGTACAGCCTGTCCAGGGTTTGATGAACGACAAACCCCACATCAGCCTTGCCGTTTTCCCCCGTGTCGATAGCCAACAACTCATTGATTTGACTGAAGAATATACCAAAACCCTTTCCCCTTTCAAGTTCCGTTTAGGCGCCGCTGGCACATTTCCGACATCCGGTAATGTGCTCTTCCTATACCCGGTTCCCAGCCTGGAACTGCTGCAAGCCCATGCAGAGTTTCACCGCAGGCTTCAGCTGGTAGGTCTGCAGTCTTCACCGTACTACTTCCCCGGTAATTGGGTGCCCCACCTCACGCTTGAATTTGACATTGCGAGGGAAGAGCTCTGCCAATCCGTCGGGATATTCAAGGAAAATTTTGAACCCATTGATGGTGAATTCACCCAGGTCGGTGTGGTCGGTTTTCGTCCGGTTGAATACCTGGCCTCGTTCGACTTAACGAAAGGATAATTATGACCGAATCCCCATTCACTCCTTCCGAAGCAAAAATTAAGAAAGCAGTGGAACGCAGCAAGACAAAAGCCGAGGAATACCTGCGCGACGCAAAAAAATCCCGTGAATTTGTGGAAGATGCTTACAAAAAGGCCAAAAACAACTCCGCTACTTCTTCCCTCCAGACTGATTTCTGGTCCCAATTAAAAGCCTTTATCCGGATGCTCAAGGCTTACATCAACAAAGAATATACCGTGGTTCCCTGGACATCGATCGTGCTGGTGGCTGGAACGGTGTTGTATTTTCTATCCCCGATCGACCTGATCCTGGACTGGCTGCCTCTGGCTGGATTTGTCGATGACGCAGCCGTGCTGGTGTTTGTATTCCGCCAGATCCGCCTGGACCTGGAAAAATTCCAGGCATGGGAAATTGCCAGGTTTAACCCAGGAAAGCAGATCATCGACCTGTAAAACTCAGCTCAACGATTTCATACTTTTTGGATATAATAAGTATAAATTAACTCAGAACGAGGAGCTGTAGATGAAAAAGAATCTGGTAATGGTTTTGGCTGTCGGATTGATTCTGTTGTTTTCCCTGACCGCCTGTGGTCAGTTGGGCGACGTTTCAGATATGGGAAATGCTTTCATGTCCGCGTTGAGTACTGGCGACAACGCAGCCTCCTACCAGATGCTGCATCCTGACATCCAGCAGGAAGTGGGCGGTGAATCGGGTTGGGCTGAATGGACTGCCATCAGGAATTTTGAAAAATGGAAATTCAACAGCAACTCCATTGAAAACGACACTGCACAATTGGAAGGTACGGCTGAACTGGAAGGCGTCACCTACGATGTGGTCCTGGTCTTTGACAAGGTCAATGATGCCTGGCAGATCACAGGGATCAACTTCGAATAGATCAATCGGGTTTCAAGCATATTAAGTGAAGGTGTAAACACCTTCACTTTTTTCTATTGAGTTGCCTGATGGTTTATAAGTAGAATCCAATTGGAAGGATTATGATTCTTCTGCCCGACCCCAGCCCGGATAGCCAAAGAGATCGCTACATTGATCTGTAAGTTTTCCGGGCAAAAAGATACCACCCTGTAAAACCGTAACATTGTTCTTCTGGTATGCAATAAATACATCAATAATTATTTAATTGTAATAAAATATACCCATCTGATCATTGCAAAATAAACAAGGAGAAACCCGATGAGCCCGTCTGAAACCTGTCCCGCTTGTGGAGCGAGCCTGCCCGGCGACGCCCGCTTCTGTTCCTCGTGTGGAAGACCCGTGGCAGCAACCCCGGCCGCACCCCCTCCGCTTCCGCAGACCCAACCGATACCGGTGGTTCGCCCGGCTGCCATACCTGCTGTTCCACCTGCGGTGAATACATTTGCCACCTCGCCCACTCCACCTGCCCCCCAACAAGCCGAACAGGTGATTGGTGTCGTGGGCATGGTAACGCGCAAGACTGGGCTCTTCTCCTCAGAACTCTACCACCTGGTCATTACCGGCAAACGGCTCATCTTCGCCCTGCAAACCAAGGAAATGCAAACGAACGACGTCAACCAGGCGAGACAGGAAGCCAAACAGCAAGGCAAAAACTTTTTCGGACAGATCGGCGCGCAAATGTCCACCCGCACCGGTGAAAAATACATGGGAGTGGCTCCGGAATCGATCCTTTCTGAAAACCCCAAGAATTTCACAGTTGATCTTAGCCAGGTGGTGAAAGTAAGCGTTTTTCACGGTGATTCTGAAGACAACACACCCGACAGCCTTGAAATTAAAACCAGCACAGACAAAATGAAATTTACCATCTCCAACGCTTATGCTGTCGAAAAGCAGTTAAAGCAGATGCTTGGTTCCAAGGTCAAGTAAATATCGTTTCATTCAAGTAAATATCCTTGAATCCACCATCCCCGCTGGCGGATGTGCCGGGGTATATCCGGTAATGGCGGCCACTACTTTTGGACATGGTAACTTGTATGTTCCCTTCAACTTGCATCGGAATATGGCACGTGATACACTTTTCCTATGAATTCGAGAATCCTTGTCTATTCCCCTGATGCCGAACTGCACGACGCATTTACCGCCTGGGGTCAACAGGAAGATTCCTGCATCATAGAGATCGTTGATCATCCCGAAGCGATCACAGAGGCTATCAAAGGCGGAAATCTGGCTGCCGTGATCCTGGATGATTCGGATGGAGATTTGCCCCTAACCGCACTCACCCACGATCTGGCGACCCAACTGCCGCATACCAGGATACTGGTTTTTCCGCCCAGCGTGGAGACTGACCAAGATGAGATAAAGGATGCCATCCTGCACGGATTCCTCAGCAAACCCTTTTCGACCGGGGAATTGAAGACTGCGTTGCGGGGATTACTTGAGACTGAAGTCGCTGAATCAGCCGCTACCGTAGAAGCCGGCCTGGGATCCATCACAGCACCCGCTATGTTATCAACTATCCCGGTAAATCTTTTCCATGTAGAAAGCAATCCCCCGATGGAAGGCCGACCAGCAGATGACGACCTTGATTTTCTCAAAGGTTGGCTTTACGAGGAGCCTGAGGAGGAGTCTGTAACACCCCTGCCTGAGACCAAGTTGCATATTGAAGCGGTCAATGCACAGGAATTGTCCGATGACAGCATTGAAGCCCTTAACGAAAGCGAAATCCCACCTGCGAAAAGCAATGATCCGCTAACCGACCTTGTGGAATTTGCAGACACAGAAGCCACGGTCAGCAGCACTGAAATTGCTGCAAGCGTGGCATCAATCACCCCGGCAGAACTACAGACCCAGAAGAGCACCCTCCATCAAGAGCCGGAAAGCGGGATGCCCGCGGAAGCCGTGTTTCCACCGGTCAACCTGCAATCTTTGCGCTTGCAGTACAGCTGTGTGCTCATCCCGCGCGATCCGCAGCACTACCTGGTGGGTGAACTGGCGGAACGCCTCGGCCTGGTGCTTCCCCAGGTCCACCTGAAACTTGGCTGGCGGGTCACCGGCATGTCCATCAGACCCCAATACATGCAGTGGTTTGCCGCTCTTCCGCTTGACGTCAACCCGGTGGAGGCTGTGTCAGAGATACGGCAATCGACTTCGGCGGCAATCCTGAGCAATCTACCGGAGCTGAAAAGCAGCGCAGGTGAAGAGGGTTTTTGGGCACCAGGCTACCTGGTATTGAGCGGAAACCTGGCAACACCTCCCTCCATTATTCGGGAATTCATCCAGCGCACAAGAAGCATCCGGGATTTGTAAACATAGAAACAAAGAAAACAGGAATCAACGCCATGCCCCCAATTCTTTACCTGATCGATGGTCACGCACTGGCCTACCGCACCTATTTTGCCATCACAGCGGGGATGAGCGACCGCATGCAAACCCGTACCGGTGAGCCGACAGCAGGCATCTTTGGATTTGCCAACGTGATCATGCGCCTGTTGGAGCAGGAAAAACCTGAATACCTGGCGGTGGCATTTGACACCGGCAAAACCTTCCGCAATGAGCTGTACCCTGAGTACAAAGCGACACGAGCCAAAATGCCGGATGACTTGCGTCCACAGATCGAACGCATCCGCCAGATGATCGATACCTTCCACCTGCCCCGGTTGGAGAAAGAGGGTGTGGAGGCTGATGATGTGCTCGGATCCATTGCCCGCCAGGCAGTTGAGCAGGGGTTGGGTGTGAAGATCATCACCGGTGACCGCGACCTGCTGCAACTGGTGAATGACCGCATCACGGTCAGTCTGCCGGGTTCAAAATTATCCGATTCGAAAGATTATTCTGCCAGGGAGGTGCGTGAACACCTTGGTGTTGATCCATCCCAGGTAGTAGATTACAAAGCCCTGGTAGGCGATACATCAGACAACATCCCCGGGGTGCCCGGCGTAGGACCCAAAACTGCCGTCACCTTATTGGAAAAATATCAAACCCTGGACGGGGTATACGATCACATTACAGAGATCACCGGAAAGACTCGCGAAAAACTGGAAACCGGCAGGGAATCCGCCTACATGAGCCGCGACCTGGCACAGATCAGGACCGATGTGGGGGTGAAACTGATTCTTGAGGAAGCCCGCACCGACCACATTGATGTTCAAGCAGTTGAAAACTTTTTCCGGGATCTTGAGTTTCGAACATTGATCCCCCGCCTGCGCTCCGTGGTTGCGCCTCTCACCCACCAACCCTCTCCGCAGCTTACGTTATTCGGCGAGGAGATGAAAGAGATCAGCATCCCATCCTCCTACACGTTGGATGTGAAAGTGATCGATTCAGAAGAGAAATTGACGGAAATGGTGAAACTCCTCTCTGCCAGCAGGATGATCGCCTTTGACACCGAGACGACCGGCATTGACCCGTTACGGGCAGAGATTGTGGGCATTTCGCTGGCAATCAGGGAGGGTGAAGGATACTACATTCCATTGGGACACAAGGACATCGCAAACCAGCTGCCGGTTGCACGTGTCATTGCAGCCCTCACCCCGGTGATGACCGACCCGAACATCAGCAAGGTCGGACATAACATCAAGTTCGATGCGTTAGTGCTGCAAAATTATGGCTTGCAGGTTTCTCCCCTCTCGTTTGACACAATGATCGCCGAATGGCTGGTCGATCCGGCATCACGCAACCTGGGTTTGAAGGACATGGCGGATACATTGCTGGGCATCAGCATGACCCACATCGAAGAACTGATCGGGCGGGGCAAGAATCAGATCAGCATGGATAACGTATCCATCGCGGCGGCGGCACCTTATGCCGCTGCAGATGCCGAGGTCACATTGCGCCTGGTGCCCGTGACGCGGCAGCGCATGGAGGAACACCTTTGCACGGATATTTTTGAGAAGTTCGAGATGCCCCTCGTACCAGTGCTCATCAGTATGGAACAGGAGGGCATCACCCTTGATGTGGAATTCTTTACCAGGTTCAGCCGCGAAATGGGCGAGCGGTTACACCTGATCGAGACTGATGTTTATACCCATGTTGGTCACCCCTTCAACCTTAACTCAACCCAACAATTATCGAAAGTCCTCTTTGAGGACCTGAAGCTTGAACCACCAGACCGCAGCAAGAAAACCTCCAGCGGGCATTTCTCTACCGCCGCCGCTGTACTTGATGAGCTCAAAGGCGCGCATCCTGTGGTCGATCTCCTTCTCGAGTACCGTGAACTATCCAAACTCAAATCTACTTATCTGGATGCCCTGCCGTTGCAGGTTAACCCGCGAACAGGTCGGGTGCACACCAGTTTCAACCAGACCGGTTCAGTGACGGGCAGATTGGCATCTTCCGAACCAAATTTACAGAACATCCCCACCCGTACGGAACTGGGCAGGCAGGTGCGGCTAGGTTTTACCGCTGCTCCCGGGCACAGGCTGCTCTCGGTGGATTACTCGCAGATCGAATTACGGATCGTGGCGCACATGGCGGGTGACCAGTCCATGCTGGAAGCGTTCCGTGAAGGGCAGGATATTCACGCCACCACAGCAGCGGCGATCTACGATGTGCCACTGGCAGAGGTCACGAAGGATCAACGCCGGCACGCCAAGGCGATCAATTTCGGCCTCATCTATGGCATGAGTTCGTTCGGGCTTAGCCGCTCAACTGACCTGACGTTGGGAGAAGCCGAAAATTTCGTCAAGGATTACTTTGAACACTTCCCGGGTGTAAAGAAATACCTGGATAACATCCGCGTGGTTGCCGCCAGACAAGGGTATGTGGAGACGATGCTCGGCAGGCGGCGTTACTTCCCCAACCTGGCCAATCCGGTCAACGTAATGATGCGCAACCGTGAAGAACGGGAGGCCATCAATGCGCCCATCCAGGGAACCGCAGCGGATATAATGAAGATTGCCATGATCGATGTGCAGAAAGCCCTTGCCAACAGTGGGCTGTCATCGCGCATGATCCTGCAGGTACACGATGAACTGGTACTGGAAGTACCCGAGAACGAGATCGACGCGGCGGCGCAACTAGTACAACAGGTCATGGAAGCAGCTTACAAACTTGATATTCCACTGCTTACGGAAGCCAGAAGTGGTATAAACTGGGGGAGTATGCAGGTAAT
>CAYWVP010000026.1:10201-15292 GCA_964461605.1 uncultured Anaerolinea sp. | reverse complement strand
CTTCAGGCACTCCCAAATCGACAGCATAGGTTTTCATGGCTGCCGGCTCGTTGTAGTCCTCAAAACGATTGTCACCGCTCATTAATAGTTTCTCAACCTTTCCCAGTTGATAAAGTTGTACTGCGGCCGAGACCCTGTCCTTGAGAACCGGGGAAGGTGTACCATCCCGTTGCAAACCCGCCCCAAAAACGATGGCTGCCTTTGTGGACGGAGATTCTTCCGCGCTGAAAATCTTCCCCGATGAGATGATCGCTGTTACCAGGCGGGGAAATCCGATGACAATGACCAGCAGTAGAAGTGTCCATAAGGCAAGTTTGATGAGCATCTTTAATATCTTCTTCAACATAGCAAGAATTGTACCAGTTTATCCTTTTCGCTTTTCGCGTGAGGTTCCCACAATGATAGGCCTGCTGCGTTCCTTATTTATGCAGATCATCGTGAATGTCAGAGTCTGAAGTTCCAGGTGTATGAGGCATATTTTTCACGGATCAAGTCCCTGGTCAGATCGATCTCGGTGGCTGAAGGTTGTTCTTCTACAAACGTAATGTCGAATGTTTCGGAGAACCCCGCGATCATTGCTTCGGCAACTTCCTGCCAGGAGGGCGCGAATCCCAGTAAAGCTTCCAGATTTGTCGCGCGTTCAATGAGGTTTTCAGCTGCTCTTTTCCGCCCCTGATAGGCAAGTAAATTCAAGACGCGAGTGATGCGGGTGATATCACCTGAAATCGGGAGTGCACCGTGCTGCAGGATTCCACCATACTTCCTGGCCTGGGCGGATCCGATGAGTTTTTTACCCGCCGCTGTGATCTCGTAATTGGAGGGAGTTTCAAAGCATACAGGATATGTCGGTGACACGTTTTTGTTATTTTCATGCGTATTATCACCGGCAGCCTCAATTCCCAATTTCGCCAGGGCTGCCAGCAAGGCTTGTGAGATCTTGCGGTAGCTCTCCAGCAGGCTGCCCGCAAGCAGGGGATCATCCGCTGGTGCATTCACAGAATAAGTCAGCTCATCGATATGCAAGATGGCCTTTCCGCCGGTGGGGCGGCGCACCAGTCCCCATCCTTCATGCTTCAGGTTTTCCAGGTCTACATCCTGCACTGGTTGAGCGAAACCGAGGGATACTGTGCCGGGCTGCCACGTGTAGAGCCTGAGTGTTGGAGCATCTTTATTTTCTGAAACCGACATCAGGATCGCTTCATCCAGCGCCATGTTCCAGGCGCCATTCTCTCCAACGGATGTGCGAATTAATCTCCACTGTGTTTTCATGATCAGCTGCCAGTATTTTACTACGCGAGAGATGAGAGTCTAATAGGATTCTTATATTTTTCCATGATAATCATTCTTGTGTTCCTTGACAAATCATCACGAGCCGACTATCATTTAGGCAATTAATGATAACATGGCAGAAAATCAGCATTATCGGTGGGCGACTGAATGCTTCTGAAGACCACAATCAATTGATTATTTCCCTTCGGCTTACATGATGATGATCTGTAAGCCAGGAGTAAGTTAAAACAGTTCGTGACAAAGGAGGATATTTACTGGACAAAAATCACCCTAAATATGTGTGCAGAATAAGTTCAACTTATCTGAAAATCAAAAGAGGAGAAAAAATGACCAAAAAGCTGTTCCCCCTGTTTAGCGTGTTGTTGATCGCAGCCATGGCCCTCGCCGCCTGCGCAACTCCCGCCCCGACCGAAGCCCCTGCGGCTCCGGAAGCCCCTGTTGCTACTGAAGCTCCTGCTGTTGAAGCTCCTGTTGCAACCGAAGCCCCCGCTGTTGCGGAAGCTGTCACCATCAACCTTTGGACCAAAGAAGGCGAAGCCGATGGTGGTTTGCAGTACGTGCAGGCATTAGCCGATGCCTATACCGCTGCCCACCCCGAAGTTACCTTCGTTGTGGTCAACAAAGAGGTTGAGACCCTGCGTGAAGACTTCCAGACCGCCAGCCTTGCTGGTGCCGCGCCTGAGCTTCTGTGGACCGTGTCCGATCACCTTGGCCCCTTCACCACCGCCGACCTGATCCAGCCAGTTGATGGTCTCTTCGATCTGACCAAATTCGTGGGCAGCGCCACTGCTGCAGTGCAGAGCCCCGATGGACAGACCTGGGGTGTTCCCGTTTCCAACGGTAACCACCTGATGTTGATCTTCAACAAGTCCCTGATGCCCGTTGCTCCCGCCACCACCGATGAACTGCTAACCATGGGTGCTGATTTCGTGGCTGCCAATCCCGGCAAATTTGCCCTGGCGTTCAACGAAACCGAAGCATTCTGGTTCGTGCCCTGGCTGGGTGGTTTCAACGGTAAAGTATTCGATGCGGATGGCGTGACCCCCACCCTGAATACCCCGGAAATGATTGCCACATTTGAGTTCTTGAATCAACTCAAAGCCGCCAACATCATGCCTGCCGAAAGCAACTATGACATCATGGATGCCGCCCTCAAAGAAGGCAACGCTGCCATGATCATCAATGGTGACTGGTCGCTGGGTGGATACAAGGAAGCCCTTGGTGAGAACCTTGGTGTTGCCCCCATCCCGCAGGTTTCTGCTACCGGTACTTATCCCGCTCCGTTCACCTCCGGTGTCTTCTTCATGATCCCCAAGGAACTTGAAGGCGCCAAGCTTGCCGCAGTGGTTGATTTTGTCAACTTCGCGACCAGCTACGACAACCAGGTGGACATGGTCACCAAACTGACCCGTCTGCCTGCGTTGACCGAAGCCCTTTCGGCTGACGTCATCACCGGTGATCCCATCCTGGCCGGTTCTGCTGCTCAGATGAGCTACGGCTCCCCCATGCCCACCGTCGTTGAGATGCGCTGTGTATGGGATGGCATTAAACCGGAACTTCTGCCCGTTTACAACGGACAGACTGCTGCTGCTGATGCCGCCGCGAACGCGCAAGCTGCCGCAGAGACCTGTATTTCAGGTCTCGAGTAATTTCCAACATGAGAAGGGTTAACCTTCTCTAAAACAACTGCATACGCCGGGCTGCAAGTCAGCCCGGCATATGCTATAAAAACCGAATCAACAAGGAGGAAAGCTCATGATCACATCAGAGGTGATCCTGAAAAGCCTCAGCGAAGTTGGCAGCACAGTCCTATTAATCCTGGCGGGGACATTTGTAGTTGAGGCGCTGCTTTATCTGGTTTTGGTTAAGTGGCTTAAGTACAAATACGCGCTTCCCTTCATGTTATTGGCTCCGGCTGCCATCGGTCTCATCGCTCTGGTAATTTATCCACTGTTATGGGAATTACGTCTCTCGTTTACCAACATGTCCTTGAGAGCCTTTAAGAACCCTGAATTCATCGGCTTTAAGAATTATGTTAGGGTGTTTACGGAGCCGGTTCTCAAGCAAAAAATGTTCTTCCCGTTATTAGGGCAAACAATTCTATGGACAGTCATCAACATCGCATTTCATGTAGGCGGTGGACTTTTCCTGGCGATGCTGCTCAATCGAAAGATGAAATTCAAGGGCGTTTATCGAACATTACTCATCCTGCCCTGGGCGATCCCGCAGGTTATCGCGGTACTTGCCTGGCGGGGTGAATTCAATTTCTCCTATGGCTACTTCAACATCATTTTGACCAAGATCGGATTGGCACCTGTTCAATGGATGACCGATCCAACGGCCAACTTTATCGCCATGTGTTTGACGAATATTTGGTTGGGTATTCCATTTATGAGTGTTACGCTGTTGGGTGGTCTACAAAGTATATCTGCTGAATACTACGAAGCTGCCGAAATGGATGGTGCCAATGGATGGCAGCAATTTAAGAATATAACATGGCCATTGCTTCAACCTGTAGTAACCCCGGCAATCCTGCTCGGAACGTTCTGGACTTTCAATAACTTTAATGTACCTTTCTTTATCAACCAGAATGAATTGGAAACATCAGATATCATGGTGACCGGTTTGTTCAGAGCCGCATTCCAATACAACCGTTACGGTTTCTCTGCAGCTTTCGCGTTTGTCATTTTTGCCATGTTGCTGCTCTTCACTGTCTTTTACACCCGGTACACAAAAACCTTGAAAGGAACGTATGAATCATGAGCACATCCACTCTGACTTCTGACAAGGCAATTGTTGTTCCCACCAGGCATAACCGGTCGTTCTTCCGCAGTGGTAGGGAGGATTCTCCATTCAAGAGGATCATAATCCATATCGTGCTCATTCTGGCGTGCATCGTATCCGTGTTCCCGGTTTTGCGTGTACTGGCGGTCTCTTTACGTCCCGGAGACCGGTTGATGTCCACGGACCTGGCGATCATTCCACCTGATGCAACACTGGAATCCTATCGTATCATCCTGTTTGACAAACCATTCCTTGGGTGGGTATGGAACAGCCTGGCTATCACCATCGCCACAGCGTTGATCGGGGTCATCCTGGCAGCGACTGCTGCTTATGCCTTCTCACGCTGGAAATTCCCGGGTCGTTCAGTGGGGCTGGTATTCCTGCTGGCCACTCAAATGATCCCCGCCTCCATGTTAATGATCCCTATTTACATTCTGGCGATCAAGCTCGGCATGGTAGGGACCTATAAAGGATTGGTAATAGCCTATTGTGTGACCTCCATCCCATTCAGCGTATGGATTCTCAAGGGTTATTTTGACACCATCCCGGCTGACCTGGAGGAGGCTGCCCGCATTGACGGTTGTTCTCAACTTCAAGCTTTCTGGCGTGTACTGCTGCCTCTTTCGACTCCAGCTCTTGCGATCACATTCCTGTTCAACTTCATGTCCGCCTGGAACGAATACCTGCTGGCGAGAGTCATGTTGGGTTCTTCAGAAAGCCTGATGACGTGGCCGTTGGGCTTGCAGCGTCTGCAGGGTCAATACGCGACACAATGGGGTCAGTTCTCAGCGGGTTCCATTCTGGTGATGATCCCGGTTGTGGTGCTCTTCCTGTATTCCTCCAAGTACCTGATCTCAGGTCTTACGCTTGGAGGCGTTAAAGGTTAGTCAATATTGATGGACGGAAATAAAATACCCCGCTTTCTTTTTTGAAAACGGGGTATTTTTAAGAAAATGAATTTTCTGGAGGTCAACCCAAGATGAAAAATCTAATCAGGATCTTTTCATTCGTGCTCGT
>CAYWVP010000026.1:8215-10101 GCA_964461605.1 uncultured Anaerolinea sp. | reverse complement strand
ATCATTGGCCGTTTTCCACGCTACAAGGAATTATTGGACTTGCGCGGCGGGACATCAAACGAGGAAATTGAAAAGGCAGTGACCACGTTTTCGGAACAGGATCTCAGAGATCTACAGGTGTGGTTCAACCTGGCCTGGATCGACCCTGAATTCCTGGCGGAGTCACCCCTCAAGGAATTGGTGGAGAAGGACAGCGGATTTACTGAAGATGATAAAGAGATCCTGTTTGACGAGGTCCGCAGGATCATGAAAATGGTGATCCCGTTGCACAAGGAAATGCAGGATGCCGGGCAGATACAAGTGATCACGACACCGTATGCCCACCCGATCCTGCCGTTGATCTACAACACGGATATGGCTGCGGTTGGTAACCCGACGGCGGAATTGCCTGAACGGTTCTCCTGGCCTAACGATGCCATCGTGCACCTGAATAAGAGCGTCGAAATGTACGAAGCGCATTTTGGCCGGGCACCGGTGGGTTTGTGGCCGGGTGAGGGCTCGGTTTCCGAGGATATCGTTCCATTGGTAGCGAAAGCCGGTTACCATTTCATGCAAACTGGAGAGTCTGTTCTGGCGCAATCTCTGGGGATCGGATCCTTCACGCGTGACAGTGCTGAAACTGTGCAGGAAGCGGACGCGTTGTATCGCCCGTATTACGTTGTTGCACCTTCCGGCGAAAAAGTGGCCATATTCTTCCGCGACCTTACGCTTTCTGACAAACTTGGCTTTACATATTCACAAACCCCGGGTGAGCAGGCTGCCGCTGACCTGATGCAACGATTGGATAATATTCGAACAAGACTCGAAGTGGAAGGTGGCGAGGGACCACACATCGTCAGCATCGTGCTGGATGGCGAGAACGCCTGGGAGTACTATCCAAATGATGGCAAGGAATTTCTGAACGCGATGTACAGGATGTTGAACGAGAGTGAAACCATCAAGATGGTCACACCTTCAGAATACCTTAATCTCTTCCCCGAACAGCGTGAGCTGGATTACCTGTTCCCGGGCGCATGGTTTAGCCCCAATTACGATACCTGGATCGGTGAGCGCGAAGAGACCGAAGCCTGGAATTACCTGGGTAAGGTACGCGATTTCCTGGCCAAGTATGACCTGGAGAAGACCCGCCAGGCTCCGTCCCCTGAAGCGCTTGCCCAGGCGCAGGACTACATGTACCTGGCGGAGGGTTCCGACTGGTTCTGGTGGTACGGCTCTGATCAGGATTCCGGTGTGGACGAGTATTTTGACACCGGTTTCCGCGCACTACTGGCGAAAGTCTATGAATCTTTAGGGGAACCGGTGCCCACCTTCGTTAATGTGCCGATCATACCCAAGAAACCAGAACAACCACTGACCGGCTATTCAGGTGTGGGTACACCGGTCATTGATGGAAACGCCAGCGAAGGAGAATGGTCCACCGCAGCGGTGTATCCGGTTAGTGGAGTTGCAGGTATCACATCCATGTCTTACACGATGGATGGAAATGCGCTCTACTTCAAACTGGACTTGGATGAGACAGCTGAAACACTGACTGATGGTGGTGTGTACCTGAATGTTCCAGGCGCGGATGTGAATTACCCGTTTGCGTACACCCCGCAAACACCGGACAGCCTGCTGCTGGGTATCGCTGCCACGCACCTTTTCGAGTGGCAGGATGGCGAGGTTAATGCGTATTTGGCCATTGAAAATGGCTGGCAAGCATTACCGGAAACGCAAGGTACTTATGCTCTGGGTTCTGGTGCTTTGGAGGTCAATATTCCTTTGACAGCGTTGGGAGAGATTGCCGCTGGGGATGATATCCGTGCTGTGATGGTCACCCAACCGGGTGGAAAGATCGTCCCGACCAGCGGTCCAGCCCAGCTGGTACTGCCCGACCTTGGATTGTC
>CAYWVP010000026.1:1383-8115 GCA_964461605.1 uncultured Anaerolinea sp. | reverse complement strand
TGGTAATGGCTGGGAGTACATGGTTTGGGCAGAAGGCTGGAACCCGGGTATTTATGCACCTGATCCGGAAACCGGTGAACCCAAGGCAGTAAATCTATCGTACAAACTGATCGTTGATCCCGCCAACAAGTTGGTCACGCTGCGTGTACCGAAAGAGGCTTTTGGCGAGGGAGATCCAGCCCTTTGGGGATATGTCGCGGTTGTGCTCGGACAGGACGGCTATCCAACCACCGGAGTGTGGCGGGTTCGCGATGTACAGGCTGAAAACGCCCAATGGAAATTCGGCGGTGCGCCGGAGGATGTCAACCACACCCGCATCATTGACATTGCCTGGCTTTCTGATGCCGCCCCGACGCAAGAGGAGATGCTTTCCACCTACACTTCATCAACGGGCGCGGTGGAAACCTTGAGCGCAGACGATTTTCCACAGTTATTACCCATAACGATCAAGTAATGTACCAATGCCTGCGGGGAGTTACTCCCCGCAGGCTTTCTGTGATTGTATGCCTTTTGCATTGCCGATAAACAAGAAGTGTGAGAAAATGGCGCTTGTTTTGCGCTGAAAATACCAATATCGATAAATGAGGTTCTGTTAAATGACAATCAACACGCCAGATTGGGTACGGGATGCGATCTTTTACCAGATATTCCCGGACCGCTTTTCCCGCAGTAAGCATTTTTCTTACAATTGCACAAATTTCGAAGATTGGAACACTCCACCCAATCCATACGGGTTTAAAGGTGGAGATCTTTATGGTGTGACTGAAAGACTGGACTACCTGGCAGACCTGGGGATCAACGCGATCTATTTTAACCCCATCACTGCATCAGCCTCCAATCACCGCTATCACACCTATGACTATTTCCACATAGACCCGCTTTTGGGTGGCGATGAAGCTTTCCGCGGTTTATTGGATTCTGCGCACAATAGCGGTATCCGTATTGTTCCGGACGGTGTGTTCAACCATGCCAGCCGGGGTTTCTGGCAGTTTCATCACGTGCTTGAAAACGGCAGCGGTTCGCCTTACGTTGACTGGTTCCACTTCAACCCTGACAGGCTAAATCGCTATAAAAACTGGGGGGCTTACCCGGGTGAGCACGAACAACAGGCGTTGAACAGAGGTATCGGGTCATTTGACGCAATCGGTTACAACGCGTGGTGGAATTTACCTGCTTTGCCGAAATTGAACACGAATTGCCCTGAAGTGCGGGAGTTTATTTTCAACGCGGCTGTGCACTGGATCAACTTTGGCGCAGATGGATGGCGTTTGGATGTTGCAGCAGAAATTGATGATGACAGTTTTTGGCAGGAATTCCGCCACCGCGTGAAAGGTGCTAATCCGGATGCTTACATCGTTGCAGAGATCTGGCATGAAGCTCATCGCTGGCTGCAGGGGGATCAATTTGACGCAACCATGAATTACCTGGTCACCGCTGCGTTGATGGGCTGGCTGATAAAGGACAAGCTACCGGCATATTCATACAACATTGGTGGCATGCGCAACGTCCTCAGGCCGCTTACTGCAACTGAATTTGGCGACCGGATCGAGTATCTGCTGAGTTTGTATGCTCCTGAGATCAATTACGTTCAGTTCAATCTGCTGGACAGCCACGACACGCCGCGTTTCCTGACGGTTGCCGGAGAGGATGAATCTGCCTTACGCCTGGCATACCTTTTCCTTCTCACTTATGTCGGTGCACCTTGTATCTATTATGGCGATGAGATCGGCATGAATGGCGGACCGGATCCGGAATGTCGTAAAGCCTTTAATTGGGATGAAACAACCTGGAACCAGGGATTGCGCAGCTACATGAAGGACCTTGTGCGAATTCGAAAAGAGGAAGCAGCGCTAAGAAGGGGCACCTACCAACGCATTTATTCCGACGATGACGTGATCGTTTTTACGCGGCAATATCAAGGGGATACGGTGCTTGTTGCCATCAATATCGGCGCAGGCGAAAAACACCCCGTCATTGATACTGGAAAGTTGGGGATCCAGACAGGAAACCTGGAACCATTATTTGGTTCTGAACGAGGAACGATTGTCGATGGAAAGATTTCTAATATCCGGATCAAAGGGCGCAGTGGTTTGATTCTCAAGGTAAATTAATTAATCAACACTACGTATAGCAATGGCTGCCGGTGGATATTTCTCCGGCAGCCATCTTTAATCCTTTCCGCAATGCAGCAATTCTTTAAACCGGGCATGGTAAAATAGCTGGACATTATTAGCGATTTTTTCATTCAAAAGGTTGAATTTCATTATTTAAAGGGGCATCTTCACATGGCTGAATTGAATCTCACAGGAAACCACAAAGTAAACTCAACCCGCGACTCGATTGAAATCGTTTTACCTGACGGAAGGGTATACACAGGTAAACGCGGCGCTTCGTTAGCGGAACTGCTGAAAATGCTGCCGGAATGGGATAACCCTCCCATAATGGGTGCAGTGGTGAACGGAGAACTCAGAGAGTTAACCGCAACGATCGAAATGGATGCCCGGATTCGCCTGGTAACCATGGGGGATGATGATGGGGCAAGGATCTATCGGCGGTCGATCACCTTCCTGTTGGAATCCGCCTTCGAAGAGCTATTTCCACAGGTTCTAATGACATTGGACCATTCTGTTTCAGCCGGTGGTTATTATTGCCAGGTCAACCGCAGCGAATCGCTCACCCAGGAGGAACTCGATCGTCTGTTGGTGCGCATGCGGGAACTTGTTGACGCGGACCTTCCCATTGAAAGGCAAATGGTGCCATTGGACGAGGTCGTCGCGTATTTTGAATCGCGTGGATTAAAAGATAAACTTCAACTGATCAAGTACCGCCAGAAGGAATACCTGGTACTGTATCGGCTTGGTGATCACCGCGATTATCATCACGGTTACATGGTGCCGTCTACCGGATACCTGCAATGGTTTGGCCTGGAGTTGATGGGAGAAGGGTTTATTTTACGGTTTCCCCGACGGGCAACTCCCAAGGAGATCAGCCCGCTGCCTCATTACCCCAAGTTGTTGAGCACTTTCCGGCAATACGGCAAATGGCTGGAGCGACTGGGGATCGAATCGGTCGGGGCGTTGAATGACTCGATCCAGGCTGGCAACATTCGTGAGATCATCCTCGTTTCTGAGGCTTTACACAATCTGCAGATCATTGACATTTCACAGCAGATCGTTGAACGCTCGGAGGAAGTCCGCATTATCCTTATCGCGGGACCCTCGTCATCAGGCAAAACGACTTTCAGCAAGCGCCTGTCTGTGCAATTGTTGGCACAAGGCTTTTCACCTTTCCCGCTTGAAATGGACAATTACTTTGTCGATCGTGAACAGACACCAAAAGATGCCAAAGGAAATTACAACTTTGAATCTCTTGGTGCGATGGATACCAACCTGCTGTCCGAACACCTGCAACGGCTTATTAGGGGTGAAAAAGTTCGACTCCCCAAATATGATTTTCACACCGGCAAGCGATTGGAAGGTGAGGAGGTAAAACTCCGCCAGGATCAAATGATCATCCTGGAAGGGATACATGGACTCAACCCGCAACTCCTGCCGACGATCGATCCTTCCACCACTTACAAGATCTACGCGTCATGCCTGACCCAGCTCAACCTGGACCGTTACAACCGGATTTCCACCACAGATACCAGGCTATTGCGACGCATCGTTCGCGATGCGCGGGAACGTGGTTACTCAGCACAGGATACAATTTCACGCTGGGAGTCGGTGCAAGCGGGTGAAAAAGAGTACATTTTCCCATACCAGGAATATGCAGATAAACTATTCAATTCAGCCCTGGTCTACGAACTTTCGGCGTTGCGGCGAAATGCAGAGCCTTTATTACGCCAGGTAGCTTACGGCACCAAGGAATATGTCGAGGCCAAACGATTGCTGGCCTTCCTGGAATGGTTCCTGCCGATCAACAGCGATCTTATCCCTGATAACTCCATTCTTTTGGAGTTCCTGGGCGGATCGATCCTCAAGGATTTTAAATTGTGGCCATCTCATTAAAAAATTAGCGGGTTCAGAATCCTGAACCCGCTTTTTGGATTAATGACCCAGTTTCTTTTTGAAGGCTTTACCGAGCCTGGCAATACCCTCGTTGATCTTTTCAGGGCAGCAGAAGGAAAAATTAAGTCGTATTGTGTTCTTCCCGCTGCCATCCGGATGGAAAAACTCACCCGGTACATAAGCCACGTTCTCTTCGATCGTTTTCGGCAGCATCTCCGTTGAGTCCAAATTTCTGGGGAGTGTTAACCAAAGAAATAATCCACCCTCCGGGTGTGTCCATGTTACATTTTCAGGCATATGTTCTTCGAGTGAATCGAGCATGGCGTTGCGGCGTTCGAGGTAAACCTTTTTCATGACTTCGACATGCCGGTCAATGAATCCATGCTGGCCTACTTCATGTGCAACGATCTGGTTAAATGTGGATGTATTCAGATCTGTACCCTGTTTGGCAAGCGCAAGCTTGCGAATCACCGTATCCGGTGCAACAACCCAGGCCAGGCGCAAACCGGGGGCCAGGATCTTGGAAAAAGTGCTCAGGTAGATCACATTACCTGTATAAGTCCCGTTTTGTTCCCGAACACGGGAGTCCAGGATCTCAACGGACGGGATATCTTCACCTTCATATCTAAGTTGACCGTATGGATCATCCTCAATGATCGGCACACCGTAACGGTCCGCCAATTCGATGATCTTCATCCTTCGTTCAAGGGGCAATGTGGTGCCGGTTGGATTCTGGAAATTTGGCAGCACATAGATGAACTTGGGACCGGTTCGTAAGGCTTCTTCCAGTAGATCCGTCCGCATGCCATAATCGTCCACAGGAACGGTGATGTATTCAGCTCCATAAGCATTCCATGCCTGCAGCGCACCCAGGTAGGTGGGGGATTCAACCAGGATGCGGTCACCCCGGTTGATGAAGATCTTGCCGATCAGGTCAAGCGCTTGCTGCGATCCGCTGGTAATCAGGATGTTGCTGATATTGATGTTCATCCCGGATCGGATGCTGTAGCGGGATACCATTTCCCTCAACGGCACATAACCATCCGTAGACCCATACTGTAGTACTTCAGGCCCCTTATTCTCGAGTACATTAATGCACGCTCTTTTGAACTCTTCCACGGGGAAGACGTCTGGAGCCGGAAAACCTCCGCCAAAGGAGATCATTCCAGGTCGTTCTGCCACCGCAAGTAATTCGCGAATTGCAGAGGCTTTGATGCGTTGCGTGCGTTGTGAGTAGCGGTATTCCCAGGGTGTTTGCATTCTTCCTCTTTTGATCAGGATTGTTGGTGCAATCTTATAATTTGGGGAAACGACTGACAACTTCTGCCTGTACAGGGAGGGTGACTCGGTCACCTGTGGTCAATTCGGCTGGTGCTTTGCCTGCCAGTTTCGGGGCTCCCTGGTAAATGAAGATGGGAGTTCCCTCGACTGCGTACCGATTCTCGATGAAAGCCTGGCCGGTCAATAAGCCTTCCTTATCGATCGCACAGCTTGTGACCGCGCCAATGACCCTGCCCTTAACATCCAGTACCGGGTCACTGTTGTGTGCCATGCGCACACCTTTCTCAGGGAAGCGAAAACGGATGACAACACCGTTCCGTTTTGATTCTTTTTCAATAAAAGAGGTTCGACCAATGAACCAGGGTTTATATGTTTTTACGTAAGAACCAAAACCGGCTTCTGCCACTCCAAGATTCTTTTCGCCACCCATTTCATGACCGTAAAGAGGAAGACCGGCTTCTGTGCGCAATGAATCACGCGCGCCAAGTCCGCAGGGTTTCAACCCCATTGGTTCGCCGGCTTTCATCAGGTCGTTCCATAGCGCTGAAGCCTGTTCAGGATGGACGAAGAGCTCAAAAGCCATCTTCTCACCGGTGTACCCGGTACGTGAGACGATCAGATCAAAGTTGCCAATCCGGGCTTCGCATAATTCCGTTCTCTTTAGGGCTTTTACTTTCTTCAGCGTCGCTGCATCACACCCGAGTGAGAGCAGGATATCTCTTGATTTTGGACCCTGTAAAGCGATGTCGACCCGCATATCCTTGCCTTCCTTGGGATCACGCAGATTGCGCAGGGTCACCCCGCATCCAAATGCCTTGACGGATGGTTGGGAGTTGTCAACCAGGACTTCTCCGCGTCTCACTGCATTCAACCATGCCCAGTCTTTGGCGTCATTTGACGCGTTGACCACGACAAGGTACTTATCTGGCGAACGGCGGTAAACCAGCGTGTCGTCGATAACATTCGCATCAGGATCCAGGAAATGCGTGTAACAGGAATCACCAACTTCAAGGGTACCAATATCGTTCCCGCAAACTGAATCCAGGAAAGTTGCGGCGAGAGGACCTTCAGCCTGTAAGACACCCATATGTGCCACATCAAATAATCCAGCGGCGTTGCGGCAGGCGAGGTGTTCTTCCACGACCGAGGTGTACCAGACCGGCATCTCCCATCCGGCAAAGGGGATGATCTTGGCTCCCATTTTCTTGTGGTCTTCATAAAGCGGTGTGCGTAACAAAGTTGAAGATTCAACCTCTTTCCACTCAAACGCCGGCAATGCTTTACCCTCGTCTGGTTTGTGACCAATATACCAGGGTTTGTTCACAGAAATGGAATCACCACCCGGGATTTCAGAAATCACCGGGTCAGCCTCCTCGACCACGACCGGTCCGGGAACGCGGGCTGGCAGGTCATCGTCAAAACTGATATAGCCATCTGAAAT
>CAYWVP010000026.1:0-1283 GCA_964461605.1 uncultured Anaerolinea sp. | reverse complement strand
TTGTAAGTCAGGTCAGTTCCGGCGTTCTCAGCCAGCGCACGGATTTTGATCTTGGATTGTTCAAGAACAGCAAAATCGACCTTGGCGCGTTGGGATGGTCCTTTGCGCATGTCGATTGTGTACGGCGTGATTGCCAGCAGGACATCCGCAATAATATTGCCGATCGTGCACATGTCCTCTTCTGTAAACCCACGTTGTGTCAGCCAGGGTGTACCGTAGCGGATGCCGGAGGCAAAGAGTGCTGTCTTGTCACCCGGGATGGTATTGCGGTTGCACACGATGCCGGCGATATCCAGTATACGGGCAGCCATGTCACCGGAAAGAACGGTTCCGTCCGGACCTTTGATGGTCTTACAATCGATGTTGCCCAGGTGCGAATCCGTACCCCCAAAGGAGATACGCAACCCGCGCTGCTGTAGTTGATCGGTCAGCGCCAAGCAATTCTTCAGGATCTGCTTCTGCAGATTTGAGAACTGCGCAGTGGCAGCGATGCGGAAGGTCGTGGCGAGCGCTGCGAATACATGTACATGCGGTCCACCCTGTTCTCCGGGGAAGACGGCTTTATCGATCTTCTTAGCCAGCGCGCTGTCTGTGGTGAGGATGCATGCCCCACGCGGACCGCACAGCGTTTTATGTGTGGTAAAGGTGATCACGTGAGCGTATCCTACCGGTGAAGGAACTGCCTTTCCGGCGATCAAGCCGGCGATGTGGGATACATCCGCCAGCAGGTAGGCACCCACTGCGTCAGCGATCGCCCTGAAGCGTGCCCAATCCGGGATCCATGGGTAGGAAGAATAGCCGCAAATGATGACCTTGGGTTTCGTTTCCCGGGCGATGCTTTCAACTTTGTCATAATCGATCTTTTCAGTCACCGGGTCAACGTTGTAATGGGATACTTTGTACAATTTTCCAGACCGGTTGACAGATGAGCCGTGCGTGAGGTGTCCACCGTGCAGCAGGTTCATTCCAAGGATGGCATCTCCGGGTTCGATCAAGGCCTGGTAGACAGCGTTGTTGGCAGGGGCACCGGATAAAGCCTGGATATTGACAAACAGCTGGTCAGCACTAACTTTTTCGTTGGCGAATACTTCTGCACAACGGCGGCGGGCGAGTGCTTCTACAACATCTGCATACTCCACACCTTTGTAATACCGCGGGTCTGCGTAGCGCCGATAATTGGATAACCGGGCAGGGTAATCCAGGATTTCCCCTTCACTGAACCAGCGGGATTCTTCATCCGGGTATCCCTCAGCGTAAATATTCTGAAAAACCGATGCTAAAGA
>CAYWVP010000025.1:0-15730 GCA_964461605.1 uncultured Anaerolinea sp. | reverse complement strand
TACAACGAGCCGGCAGCCATGAAAACCTATGCTGTCGATTTGGGAGTGCCTGAAGATGCGATTGTGCTGGATTACGCGGGTAGAAGGACCTACGATACCTGTTACCGCGCGAAGCATATTTTTGGTTTGGAGGAAGCACTGCTTGTCACCCAAAAATTCCATCTTCCACGGGCGATCTTTACCTGCCGCGGTTTGGGCATGAATGTTACAGGTGTTTCAGCAGACCTGCGCGACTACCACACGCATTCGCTGCGTTATTGGAACATCCGCGAACTCCCCGCCACGCTGGTAGCACTCTGGCAGGTTTGGGTTTCACATCCCTTGCCGGTGCTGGGTGACAAAGAACCGATCTTCACAGAATCATCGAATGGGAACTGAAATATGAACCGGGTCGAAGCTCTGTCACTCGTAAAAGAATATGTTAAAAACGAGAACCTGATCCATCACATGCTGGCGGTTGAAAGCGCGATGGTTTATTACGCAGAGAAAATGAACGAGCCGGTTGAGACATGGGCGATAACCGGACTGTTGCACGATTTCGATTGGGAGATCCACCCGACCGCAGAGCTACATCCGGCGGAGGGTGCACCCATTCTACGTGAGAATGGAGTACCGGAAGAGATCGTGCAAGCGATCCTGTCGCACGGAGACCATCTTCACCTGCCACGCACAAGCACACTCGCCAAAGCATTGTATGCGTGTGATGAAATCACAGGGCTGATCACTGCTGTTGCGCTGGTACGGCCTTCCCGTTCTCTCTATGACCTCGAACCAGGCTCCGTTAAGAAAAAATGGAAAGACAAAGCATTCGCTGCCGGTGCTAATCGTGAGGAAATCGCGCGTGGAGCCGAGGAATTTGGCGTGCCCTTGTGGGAACACTGCGGCAATGTCATAGAGGCAATGCGTAAGATAGCTCCACAGATCGATCTAGTAGGCAACGTCACGGAAAAGGCGCTCTGATTGAGCACCACGTAAGAAGGAGAAATCAATGGCACTTACCGGAAAAGGGATGATGATATGGAAGATTCCCAGTTGCGAAGGCGGGAATGCTTCGGCGATCGCAAGTACGGCCGCAGCTGCCGGTTTTTCACATGTATTGATCAAGATAGCCAATGATACCCGCCCATATAATGTGGATGCCAGCGGCAAAGATCTTGTCGCGCCGGTAGTGGACGCTTTGCGTGCCAAGGGCATACAAGTATGGGGCTGGCACTATGTGTATGGATACGATCCCTTGGGAGAAGCCAGGATTGCTGTATCGCAGACCAAACGCTTTGCGCTGGATGGTTACGTCATCGATGCTGAAGTGGAATACAAGGAAGCCGGAAGGGATGCTGTTGCCCGAACCTTCATGAGCGAGTTACGCAAAGGGCTTCCTTCCACCCCGGTCGCGTTGAGCACTTTTCGCTGGCCAACTTATCACCGCAGTTTTCCTTACGTGGCTTTCCTGGAAAAATGCGATTACAACATGCCCCAGGTGTACTGGATGCAGGCGCACGACGCAGCTTATGATCTCAAGCGCTCGGTGAGCGAGTTTAAAGCCATCACCCCTTACCGCCCGATCATTCCTACCGGTCCCGCATTCGGACAGAGTGGCTGGGCACCAACTGCCGGCGAAGTTAAAACATTTATGGATACGGCCAAGAGCCTAGGTTTGAAAGGCGTAAATTATTACTCGTGGGATTATTCCCGAACCAAACTCGTCGAGGTTTGGAATGAAATTGCCAATTACAACTGGCCGCCAGATAATTCACCTCAACCTGCCAAATTCGACCCGGTGACCAGGATCTTTGCAGCTTTAAATTCACGCCAATTCGCATCAATCCTGGATCTTTATGCCAAGAACGCTGTCCTCGTCACCCCCCGTCAGACCATACAGGGAGACGAGAACATTCGGGCATTCTACGAACAGGTAATGATGACCGAATTAAAGGGAGGTGATTTCAGGGTCACTTCCAAAACGAGCAACGACAATACGATCCACTACAACTGGACATGCAAATCAAAAACAGGCACTGTTACAGATGGAAAAGATACCATCGGAATAAGGAACAATTCGGTAATCTACCATTATTGTTACTACACGATCAGTTGATCTCTTTTCCGGTTTGCTATTCGCCGTAATCAGATGATTTAACAATTTTTACGATGCGGTCGCCGGTGCCAGGTTGCACCAGTTGTTCACCGCGCCCTGCCCTACGACTGATGCCGATGTCATCCACCCGGCAGGCTTTTGTCGCAGCTTTCTTAAATTTCAGCGCATACTGGTAATTCTTTTTCCCGAAAACCACCCCAACCAGATCAACTCCTTTTTCCAGACGGCAACCGATCACACCCTGACCATAGCGGCCTTGAACCGGAATATTATCTACTTCTATTCGCCAGCTGGTACCGCTTGAAGAGATCAGCACCACCTCGCCCTTTCCAGACAATTCAGTCATCCCAACGACCTCGTCGGTTGACGCAAGCTTGATCGCATTCACACCAGCGGCAACCAGACCCATCACACGCACTTCGCTACCGTCAAAACGGATGATCATACCCATGCGTGTCACCACCAGGTACTGCGACTGGTCATTGTACAATCCGACCTCAACCAATTCATCGTCATCATTCACCTTGACCATCACAAATGTGTCGGAAGACGGACCTTTCAGTTCAGTGACCAGTGATTTTTTAATGAGTCCCTGCCGGGTAATGCTGACCAGGCAAAGATCTTTAAGCTTCTTCCCCAGGGGCAGGCTGAACATTGCGACCGGAAAACCGGCTTCGCGCAATGGAGAGACCTTCTCAAAACTCACCCCATTCCCCACTTCTTCGATGTCGGGAACACTCTGAACGGCAATGGCAGCAGCCAATCCATTCCTGCTGACGAGATAAAGCGTCTGATGCGAATCCGTTCGTACCACGAAAACCGGTGCGTCCTTACCGCTCATGCGGGGAGGTTTCTCGGAATTCAGTTTTCCGATCGACCCATTGGCTGTCATCACCACCCATACATTTTCAGCCGGGGTTACATCTTTAACCGTCAGAAGATCGGCAGCGGCTTTCCCCTGTTTTAAGTTGACGATCTGTGTTTTACGACGGTCGCTGTATTTTGCTTTGATCTCTTTCAATTCTGATTCAACCGTCTGCCGCTGTTTCAACGGAGATTTGATGATCGCCTGCAATTCCTTAACCAGTTCCAACAAGCCTTTGTATTCCTGTTCGATCTTCTTACGCTCCAGCTGGGCCAGCCGCTTTAATGGCATATCCAGGATGGCATTTGCCTGGATGACAGAAAGTTTGAACTTCTTGATCAGTTTTTCGCGGGCATCATCAGTGTCGGCGGACCGCCGAATCACCGCGATCACTTCGTCGAGGTTTTGCAGCGCGATGCGCAACCCTTCAAGAATATGGAGGCGTTCCTGGGCTTTGCGCAAATCATATTCACTGCGGCGCTTTACCACTTCGATGCGGTGTTCCAGATAGACTTTTAACGACTGTTTGAGTGTCAACAATCGCGGTTCATTATTAACCAGGGCTAACAGGTTGATGCTAAAGGTGACTTGCAGAGGAGTTCGTTTGTATAACTCTCTAAGCACTGAATCCGCGTCAGCCGCCTTATTCAACTCAATCACTATACGCATACCCTGTCGATCGGATTCGTCCCGCAGGTCAGAAATCCCCTCCAATTGCCCTTCCCGGGTCAACTCAGCAATCCGTTCGATCAAAGCTGATTTATTGGTCATATACGGCAGTTCGGTGATAATTATGCGGCTCTTGCCCCGCGACATTTCCTCCAGGTTCAACCGACCCCGCAAGGTGATGCGTCCTTTACCGGTTGCATACGCTGCCAGGATCTCATCCTGCTCATGCTCCTGCAGGATGATACCGCCAGTGGGAAAATCCGGTCCCTGGATGAATTTCATTAACTCATGGACCGTGATGTCATCCATCTTTTGCCAGTGTTCCAATAGATAGCTGAGTGAGTCAATGATCTCGCCCAGGTTATGTGGTGGAATACTGGTTGCCATCCCCACGGCGATACCGGAAGCACCGTTTACCAGCATATTTGGAATTGCCGAAGGCAGTACGAGTGGTTCATCGAGCGAATCATCAAAATTCCGGCCAAAATCAACCGTGTCACGATCAAGCTGGTTGAGTATCTCCATGGAAAAGGCGGTCAACCGGGCTTCTGTGTACCGCATGGCAGCCGGGGGATCCCCATCCACGCTGCCGAAATTGCCCTGTCCGTCAACCAGCAGGTTGCGCATGGAAAAATCCTGAGCCAGGCGTGCCATCGCTTCATAGACTGCCTGGTCTCCGTGCGGGTGGTACTTGCCGAGTACTTCACCAACGATCCTCGCTGATTTTTTGTATGCTGTATCAGGCCGCAAACCCATGTCGTACATGGCATATAGCAAACGGCGTTGCACGGGTTTCAGACCATCCCGCGCATCCGGTAGGGCACGTGATACGATCACGCTCATCGCATAATCGAGGTAGGATTGCTGCATTTCGTGGTCAATATCGACCTTACGTACAAGTCCCATTTCCATAATTTACACTCCGCCAGACTTTAAGTAATACCAGTTAAGTTTACAACGAAAAAACCGGTTCATTGTAATCGACATTACATCCAATAAAAAATTCCGGTCACCACACAGGCAACCGGAATTCTCATCACTTTGCGATTTACAGTTTATTCTTCCGTGGTTGGTTCGATGGAGGGCGTGTCGATTACTTCGACAACTACTTCTTCCTCATCCACTGCTTCAGGTTTTTGTTCGATGTTTTCAGTAAAGCGACCATAAACAAAACCGGTTCCGGCAGGGATCAATTTACCAATGATGACGTTCTCTTTCAAACCAAAGAGCGGGTCCTCAGCTGAAGCAATTGCTGCACCAGCAAGCACCTTGATCGTGTGCTGGAATGAAGCCGCAGACAGGAATGAATCGGTGCTTAGCGAAGCCTTGGTAACCCCCAACAGGATCTCGACGTATCGGGCGGGTTGCTTGCCCAGTGCGACAAGTTCCTCATTGACCCGTTTGATCTCCAAACGGTCGACAACATGCATCGGCAGATAGCTGGAATCACCCGGACGGATGACCTGAACTTTACCGATCATCTTGCGGATGATCACTTCGAAGTGCTTGTCATTGATGTTCTGACCTTGCGCACGATAAACCTTCTGGATCTCGGTCATCAGGTACAACTGGGCAGCTTCTCGTCCTTTGATCTTCAGGATCGTGTGCGGGTTGATCGAACCTTCGGTCAACGCCTGTCCGGCTTCGACCATTTCTCCATCACGGATGATGAGGCGCGATGTGCTGGGGATCTCGTAATCTTCACTTTCCTTCTGCTCGTAGCTGACGACCACTTTCCTGCCTTCAACCCTCACTTTTCCATCATGTTGCGCGTTGATCTGTGCATCATCCAGGCTGGCGATCAGGTCACCAGTGGCGATATCAGTCGCATCCACCGCTGCGATGGTCCAGTTTTCAGGAATTTCGTATTCATCCGCAACCATCTCGCTGTGTTCCACGCGGACCAGCTTCTGTTCGCCGGCACGATCTGTCAGCATGACGTGTGCAACTCCAGAGATCGCAGTGATTACAGCTTCACCCTTGGGTGTGCGGCGGGCTTCAAAGAGTTCTTCAACACGCGGGAGACCGGTCGTGATATCTCCACCAGTAGCAACACCACCCAGATGGAAGGTTCTCAGGGTTAGCTGAGTACCCGGTTCACCAATGGATTGGGCTGCCACAGTACCAACCGCAGAACCCAGTTTGACCAGGTGGCCGCGACCCAGATCCATGCCATAGCAGTGTGCACAAATGCCGTGGATGAGTTCGCATGTCAACGGTGACCTGACAAACACATTTTCGATGCCGGCGTTCAAAACTTTGCGGATCAGATCATGATCGAGGATCTGATTTCGCTCTGCTACCACTTCGCCTGTCGCGGGGTTCACTACCCGCGCGGCTAGGGCACGGCCAAACAATCTTTCTTTGAGTTTCTGACCAGCAATATCATCCTGTTTACGGATCCAAATACCAGCTTCAGTGCCGCAATCCTCTTCGTTGATGATGATGTCCTGGGCAATATCCACAAGGCGGCGGGTCAGGTAACCAGCGTCCGCAGTTCGCAGCGCAGTATCTGCCAGACCTTTACGGGCGCCATGTGTGGAAATAAAGTATTCCAACGCGGTAAGTCCTTCGCGGAAGTTGGACTGGATCGGCAGGCGAATGATACGTCCGGCGGGATCAGCCATCAAACCGCGCATACCGGCCAACTGGGAGATCGGGCCAAATCCACCTTTCGTCGCACCTGATGAAGCCATGGTGGACAGGTTGCCATTTGGATCCATGGCTGCACGAACTGCTTTTCCGACTTCTTCGGTGGTGTCCTTCCACAAGTCAATGACCAGTTTGTCGCGTTCTTCCTCTTTGAGAAGGCCACGCCGGTAATCCCGGTTGATCTTGTCCACCTCTTTCTGGGAGGTGTCAATGATCTGGTATTTTTCGGGCGGAATGGTAATATCGGCAACTGCAATCGTGGTGCCGGATTTCATTGCGTACTCAAAACCAATGTCCTTGATCGCATCAGCAACACTGGTCGTCACATCCTCACCGCAAAGGTCGTAGACATCAGCGATGAGATCCTTTACGCCGGTCTTCTCCAGCGTAACGTTCATGAACTGCACCTGTTTCGGAAGTATCCGGTTAAAGAGAACACGGCCGACGGTTGTGTCGATCAGGCGGGTCTCTTCTTTCAGCAACCGGACATTCTTTGCATCAAAGTTGGTTTTCACCTTAACCTTGATCTTGGAATGAACTTCCAATTGACCAAGGCTGAAAGCAAGATCCACCTCGTCAAAGTCGGCGAACATACGACCATCGCCTTTGTGCGGACGATCATCGAATACGGTTAGATAATAAATACCCAGCACCATGTCCTTGGAAGGACTGATGATCGGCTCTCCGTCTGCAGGTTTGAGCAGGTTCCGCGATGAAAGCATCAGCTCTCTTGCTTCCTTGACAGCCTTTTCAGAAAGCGGAACGTGGACTGCCATCTGATCACCGTCGAAGTCCGCGTTAAAAGCGGTTGTCACCAACGGGTGCAGTTGGATTGCGCTACCCTCGATAAGAATTGGCTCAAATGCCTGGATACCCAGACGGTGAAGGGTTGGAGCCCGGTTCAAGAGCACTGGTCTGTCTTTGATAACTTCTTCCAGTACCTCATAAACTTCCGGTTTGTTGCGTTCAATCAAGCGGCGTGCTGATTTGACGTTTGCCGCGTAACTGTGCGACACCAATCGTGATACCACGAACGGCCGGAATAGTTCCAACGCCATCGTTTTTGGCAGACCACACTGGTAGAGCTTCAATTTTGGACCAACAACGATTACTGAACGACCTGAATAGTCAACGCGTTTACCCAACAGGTTGCGGCGGAATCGACCTTTCTTGCCTTTCAACATGTCGCTGAGAGATTTCAACTCCCGTCGGCCACGGCGGGAAAGTGCTTTACCGCGCTGTGAGTTATCGATCAGGCTGTCCACTGCTTCCTGGAGCATACGTTTTTCATTGCGAACAATCACATCAGGCGCGCCCAATTCAAGTAATCTCTTAAGGCGATTGTTACGGTTGATAACTCGTCGGTAGAGGTCATTCATGTCAGAGGTGGCGAATCGTCCGCCATCCAATGGAACCATCGGGCGAAGATCAGGCGGGATGACCGGTAAAACGGTCAGGATCATCCACTCGGGGCGGTTGCCGGAACGGCGGAAATCTTCTACCACTTTCAATCGGGTGGTCGCTTTTTTGCGTTTCTGCTTGCTCTTGGTAGTCCTGACCTCTGTCCAAAGGTCTTCAGCCAACTTGTCCAGGTCGAGGCGGCGCAAAATATCATAGAACGCCTCAGCGCCCATGTCCGCCCGAAAAACCTGCCCCCAACGGGATTTCAATTCACGGTAACGGCTTTCAGTCAGGAACGTGAACGGACGCAGCTCCTGAAGTTCATCGCGCATCTGTCCGGAATGATCATGTGACTCTGTCGATTGATCTTCAAGGGTGTTACGAAGCTCATCCATCGTGACTTCAGCTTCTGCTTTCACTTTGTCGATGGACATCTTCAAAGCTTCGCGGTCACGCTGTTGATTGCCTTTTTCATCCTCTTCAATCTCTTCAAGCCGTTCTTTTACTGCTTTTTGAACATTGGCGATCTGCTGCGTCGTGATCAAATCGCCCTTTTCTGCGATCAATACCTCAGCAGCTTCGAAGAGAATCTTTTTCTTCGCGGGTTTTCCCATTTGGTCAGTCAGCATCCGCTCAAGGGATTGTCCCTCCTGGATGACTGGTTCGAGTTTGGATGTAATCTGGTTTTCCGACCTGGTGTCGATTTCTTTGAGTTGAGCCTGAAGTTCAGCCACTGTCTTATCGCGGCTTTTCTTTACTTCCAGGATCTGCGCATTGATGCGATTCGCCTGTTCCAGCTCTGAATCGTGAATCTCGTCTTCCAAACGGCGTAACGCTTTCTGGCGCGCATCATCATCAACAAACGTGACGATATATTGAGCAAAATAAAGCACACGATCCAGGTTGCGGCGCGAAATATCAAGTAACAAACCGAGGTAAGACGGGATGCGTCGGGTGTACCAGATATGCGCGACAGGTGTCGCCAGGTCGATATGTCCCATACGTTCCCGGCGTACCGCTGAACGGGTTACTTCAACACCGCATTTATCGCATACAATGCCTTTGTAACGGGGGTTCTTGTATTTACCGCAATAACATTGATAATCTCTTGAGGGGCCAAATATTGCCTCACAAAATAGACCATCTTTTTCCGGGCGTAATCTTCGGTAATTGATGGTTTCAGGTTTTAGTACTTCACCATATGACCAGCTTCGAATTGTTTCAGGGGATGCGAGATTGATCCGGAGCGCGACTAAACTTTTTGTTTCCACTAATGCCTCCTGAATTTAAAAACCAGCAGCGATCAAAAACGGATCATGGCAAATAACCAAATTGGACATTTAGATGCAACAATCCGTCCATTATATACATGCAATCAACTATTTTACCACAAATATTGAATTAACCAGCTATTGGATCTTTACTTTTCCCCTTATAACCTATGGGAATCTCCAGGAAGAAAGTGCTTCCCTTGCCCAGTTGGCTTTCCGCCCAGATCCTCCCCTGGTGGCGTTCAGCAATTGACTTGACAATGGATAATCCTAATCCCGATTCCCGTTGTACATTACCTTCAAGATTTACAGTGCGTGTAAACCAGTTGTTCAGATTCTTCAGATCCAGCGGCGCAATCCCTGCTCCATGATCCTGTATGACAAATACCACGCTTTCCGCATTTACCTGCAGTCGTAAATTGATCTGACCGCTGATAGGAGAGTATTTTACCGCATTCTCGAGTAAATTGATGAGTGCGCGCTGTAAAAGCACTTTATCCGCTTCGATCATCAGGTCCTGCGACAGTGTCAGCTCAGGCATGATCTGGATCTTGCGATTCATGATCTGGGGCTGCATTTCAGTAACAACCATGTTGAACATTTCAGAAGGAGAGATCTTCTCCACGTTGAGTAACGCGCCAGAATCGATCCGGCGCATATCGAGCAGATCATCCGCCATTCCGGTTATGTCGTCGATGCCTTCCATGATCTTGGTGGTGTAGTCCTTTTGCTGCGGATTCATATCTCCAACCATGGGCAACATGGACACGTATCCGCGGATCAGGCTGAGTGGTGCGCGCAGATCATGACTCACCGTCGAAACGTATTCATTCTTCATCTTTTCCAGTTGTTTATACTCAGTTACATCACGAAGTACACACACTTTTCCTACGTGTTGACCCTCAACTTCAACTGGCGACACAGATACCAGGTAGGTTTTTCCATCCTCCAGTGCCATTTCCTCCACCTTGCTTTCGGTTTGAGAGGTTCCCAGCACAAATCCTTTGAGGATTTTTGAGATGATCTCACCCCCGCCTTCTCCTGCCTCCACGTCGATGCTGATCAATTCATACATCTTTTCCGCTGCCTGGTTCACGATCAGCAACTGCCCTGATTCTCCTGCAACCAGAACCGGTTCCGGCGTGGAGGTCAGCACAGATTCCAGGCGCTTCTTGCCGACTTCCGCTTTGCGATACAGGATCGAGTTCGATACGGCAAGAACCGCCTGTCCTGCCAGTGTGTTTAAGAAGCGCACCTCGCCTTCAGAAAAACGGTGCGGTTGGGAATATGCTACCCAGATGTACGCAGCTTCCTGGTCATCTGATTTCAACAGGATGGCTGCCAGGGCAGAGGGCACCTCTACACCTTTAGGGAGTTCCATGCGCCGGATCCTGGCTTTGGATGGAATGATGAGCGTTGTCTCCTCAACAACCTGGTCAAACAACACTGTATCCAGATACTGATACAACCCGGCAGTGTCACCCACCCTATACGCTTGCAGATCCTCCGTATCTCCTTTACGATTTACCCTGAGAAGCACCAGGCTGGCTGCATCAGCACCGTACGAGAGGAGCGCGTTCAGTAAATGCGTGGATGACGATTCCAGGTTCAAATCAGAGGCTACACCCTGGGATACTTTTAATAATGTATCCAATTCTTCAAGCCTGGATTTCAGGCTAATGCGCATTCGCTCAAAAGCGGTGCCCAATCGACCGATCTCGTCCACGCCTTTTACTTCAATCTGACTGTGCAACTCCCCTTTTGAGATCTCATCTGCACGATCCGCCAGATGGATGAGTGATATTGTAAGCGTGCGCATCAGAAAACGCAGCAACAGGAAAGCGAGAACGGATATGGCAAGTGAAATCGCCAGCAACGGGATTGCTATGCGCAATGCAAGATCCTGAGAATTGCTGGCAGGCATCGATAGGATCACCTTCCAGCCATTGTTATCGTCAATCGTCGCGTAATTCATGAACCGCGTGCCGGTTGTTCCGGAATCTTCGAAATAACCTGTTTCTCCGGGAATCCCCCCTGTATATTCCGTCATTATCAGGTTGGGGTTGGTATGGTAAAGGATCTGATTCGACTCATTCAGGATCGCACCCTGACCACCGGATTCTGCCAGATGTCTCAAAGCCAGCAAGGCCGGTTGGGAAAAGAGATTAATGGCAAAATCAGTCCGCGCCACGATCACTCCCTGGGCAAGACCATATTCATCGGGGATGGAAGCCACAAAAGAAATGAGGGCGGATTCTCCACCGGGATTTGGTTGGACGATGTAGTGCTGCATCTGTACACCGTTCAAAGCCAGCATGATTCCTGATTCCTCTTCCATCGAAATGCGGAAGGTATCGTAATCATCCGAGGGGTACCCTGTTAATGGCGCCCCGGTCAGATCAAATATGAAGATCTGGTTGAAGAACGGCAATTCACGTACTTTTGCGCGAAGGAGTTTTTGTAGTTTTTCAGAATTGTTGAGCGGTAGATCCAAATCCACCAGAGCTGTTGTGAGGGTCTGCCCGGTCTCCAGGATTGAGGGAATATTCTCTGCGGCTATTTGCGATGAGTTTTCAAGCTGGTCAACGAGGATCTCCCGTGCAGCCTTTCCGGCTACGATCCAGTCGGCGATCACCAGCGTTAATAATAAAACCAGCACCATGGGTACTGTTGTATACAGGATCCGATTCTGCAATCCCGTTTCGATCGGTGATGGATGCAGCGAGGCTGGTTTCACCCACAGATCGGAGCGGTGAATCCGGAATACCTCGCATGAAAAGCCTGCAAACAGCAGCTGGAGGCCGTTAATCAGGACCAGGATCCAGGATCGGGTGAAAGAATAATCCAACTTGGCAGCCATTGAGCCATTGGTACTGAAGAATGTGCTGACAAGAAAGATCGGAATGGATAGCACAATTACAAGTAGTACTGCACCGATCGGCCGGCGCAGAAATGTAAAGAATGATGTGCGGTAATCCTGCCTCAGGACCAGTGCCAGTAAAACCGCCAGGGCTGTTGTCTCAAGCGGAGTAAAAACAGAGTGGGTATTCATCAATGCGCTGATCAATCCATTGATAAAACCAAGCACAGCCGCCGGCCAGACCCCCAAAATTCCCCCGGCGACGAGCACTGGAAACATGGAAAAGATCATCACGGTCGGGATCGCATTTTCACTGGGCATGTTGGGCAGGGGAATGACATCCGCAAATGGAAGGTCAACACCAATAAATAAGGAGCCCAACACCGTGGCTGCACCGAGGAGAAGGAAAATTCGCCAGAAATTTCTTACCCTGGGAAGGTCCAGGTTCTGCCGGATCACCCACAGGATCACTGCCGCGATAACAAACCAGCCCACCCAGCCCAGCAGTTGGTAGGGAGTATCGAAAAATGGCGCAGAATCAAAAAGGTGTAACTTAATAATATCCATTCACTATAACTTTATAGTATTTTCGCTTCTCTATCAAGTTTATTCCAGGCAGAATTGTATAAAAATGGATTTTGTGTACGAATCTGATGTTTTTGAACATCTGCCAGCCATTCCGCTTCAATTTCATCAGCCCTCAAAAATGCTTCAGCTGTAAGATCATAGCGAACCTGGGCAGTACCGGCAAGAACACTGTTGACCTTCCCGATCATCTCCTGTTCAAATTGCTGCTGTTGTTCAGTGAGCACCTCGATGCGGGTTGCATAATCACGCAGGATCTCGCGGTGCAAACGCTCATGCCGCCAATAGAGTGTGGTTTCGTCGTACTCACCATTGGGCTGAGATCCAGAGTCCGGCATACCGCCATCCAGCCAGACCGGTTTGAAGAGTGATGTACACGGTGCAGCGGTACCTGTTACAAAATGCACAGGCGGATTAGTCCTGCTTAACACGGATACCATGGATCCCGTTGTCTGGCTTCCGCGCGCCGGTCCCCAGCCCGCATGCATGCACACATCTGATCCGGTAATGCCACGCGCAGGTGACCAATCTTTTTTCCCATCATGGTGGTGAGAACGTAAAAAACTCATCATGTGGGCTGGCGTGATCCTACCCCTGGCTTCACGCAAATGATCAAGGGTACAAGATTGACGTCTGCGGGCATCGCTAAACCTGGTGTAAATCGGCTCAGAATAACAATGGGCAAAACTAAATTCGGATGATTTGCTGCACCAACCTTTGTCAATCGCGTTGGATACAAGTGTTTTCGAAGCCATGTCCCAGTTGTTGGTAATCGTAATCGCGTTAGAAATACTGCCCACATCCTTAACCTTCAAAGCTGCCCATTCCCGACCTGAGGTTTCCAGGATCCACGCATCGTTTGGATCACAGATCAGGAAACTGTTGTGATAAAAAAATTTATGGGCAAAACCGCAATTGCCACCCTGCCCATATTGTTCCAGCAAGGAGACGATCAATTGCAAAGCTGCTTCTGCGCTACTTGACCTTTCCAAAGCAAGACGCAGAAAGTCCATTCCGATAAGTCCGGGATCCTTCCCGTAAGGTGTTTTGGTGAAAACGGCTTCATTCCCGATGGTGACACCATGTTCATTGGCACCCATCTCTGCGCCCCAGATCCAGAAAGGTTTGGCAAGCAGAACGCGATAAGTCTCTTCCACCTGCGGGATCGTGATGTAGGTGCATTTCAGTTGCGCACCCGGCTCATGCCGGGCTGCCGGGATGATCACAACCTCGTGAGCTTCGTTGGGTTCACGATCCGAGTTTTTTCCGAAGAGGACATTTCCATCAAGGGTTGAATTGCCCAAAGCCACGATTGTGTCACACATGATCCGCTCCTCTCCCGCTGACTGCCTGCCGGGTTGTCTTTGTTCTTCCCTTACTATTCTTTTGAGTCTTCATCCCCCGTGGGAAGGTTGATGTACTCCAGGCTCTCTTTGAGTACCTCATCAATCGATTTGCCATCTGTATTGATCACGAACGCATCATCGGCAATCTTTAACGGGGCATGTTTGCGGGTTGAATCATACACGTCGCGTCGGATGATCGCGCTCAAGATATCTTCATACAGAACGTTTACTCCCCTCTGTTCCAACTCAATAAACCGCCGCCTTGCCCGTTCTTCCGCCGAGGCATCCAGGTAGATCTTGAAGCGTGCATCGGGGAAAACGACCGTACCGATATCGCGACCAGCCATTACCATGTTTCCCCGTAAGCCGATCTGGCGCTGCTGTGCAGTCAACGCCGCTCTCACCCCCTGATAAGCGGATACTTTGGACACATGTTGTTCGACCTCTCTCGAGCGGATCTGCCAAGTGACATCCTGGCCATTCAATAAGATATCCGCTGACCGCCCGTCAGAACAGCTCGCAGGTTGGACATCAATTTGGCTCTCCTCAGTGAGTCGGGTTACTGCTTCTTCGTCATCTACACTGCCAAGTTCATTCAATGCCGCTAAAGTAGCCGCTCTGTACATGACGCCGGTGTCAAAATAGAAGAATCCCAGCATTTTGGCCAGCATCATACCCACAGTTGACTTGCCGGAGGCTGCCGGACCATCGATTGCAATTACGAGTGGTTTTTCTAGCTCATTCAAAGATCAGCTCCATTATTAAGGTATCGGTGTGCCGGGAAAGAGATCATTCCTTGCCCAGAGGATAAGTTCAGTATTGCTCACAGGTGCCACCCGAAAAAGTGACCACCTTATCCAATCAATTGGTTTCATCGCCGTGTAATCGGGACTAACCGACCAGAGGATCTTTTGCCCGCGGTACGAGGCTGGCAGATCAAATCTAGTCTCCACGTCAGTCAGCACGAGTGAAGGCGCGGAGTTCGGATCAGGAACGGACGCGGTGGCCACCTCTTTGAAATCTCGTAATGCCCACAATACAGAGTGATACTCCAAACCGGTCACCTGGATGTCGATCCGGTCGGCATACCCGGTGTGCGATAAGGAACTATCCTTTACAGTGCTCAATAGAGATTGAACACCCACCGGGAATCCTCTATTGAAAAGAAATTCAAATTGAGGTCGGCTGCCTAATCCGGCTGATTTCCAGGCGTTGGAGACGACCCCCGCCAACAACAATACAACAAATCCGGCTACGAATCCATTGCGGGTTGATGTAAAGGACCATCCCCAGGCGAATAAGATCGTCATCGCCGCCAGCAGGATAATCGGTAAAAACGTTCCGATGATCCGATTGCGGGTTTCTTCCGGGGTCAGATAGGCGTTATTAACGAGATTGAGAGAGTTCAGAAACGAGAATGTGACCAATGCCAGAACAAGTGTCAGTTCAACAATGAAAATCAGCCGATTTTCAACAACGGGTAACCGAATCAGTTCGGATATTTTTTTGGCTGCCAGGATCAATATCGGCAGTGCGACCCAAACAATATTACTACTTGATCCACCAGGATTAATCAATGTTAGTACTACGGCTAATGCCCACCATACCCCCATAATACTGGCAAACCGATCTTTCTTGAGCATGCCATCGATAAACCCCCAAATTCCGAGAATGATCAGCGGTAGCTCGATGACCAGCCAGGCAAGACTGTTGCCCGCAATCAAACGGCTATCATACTCACCCCAACCGGAGAAATACTCAACTACACTCGACCCGATCGCATTGATCCCGTTGGGTAAAGAAAAGAACAGCGTGCTCAATAACAGAGAGGAAATTGCTGCGATGCTCAAAACGATCACTAGCGGATGGATACCCCGTGTTCTGTTGAGGCTGGTAACATCCCTATTTGCAGACTTTTTTCGCCAAATTGGAAAGACTCCTGCCGTGATCAACGCGAGTGGCCAAAAAGCACTCCCTGCAGTAAGC
>CAYWVP010000024.1:13190-15995 GCA_964461605.1 uncultured Anaerolinea sp. | reverse complement strand
GCGGCTGCGTAGAACTCACCCAAACGAACACTCACGCGGCTGGCAGTGCGTAAATGTAAATTGCATTTATACACATCCTCCAGCCCGCCATCCAGCAGCACGCCACCGGGTTCCTCATTTGGCAGGGTGGGGCTTTTACTGGAGTCATCCGGTATGGATCGCAAACCCAACGTAACGCATTCGCTGTTGAGTATGGATTCAACACCGGGTGCGCAAGAAACATAAATACGGTACTTACTTGCGTCCATGAGCAGGTCTCCTGTTCTGATTGGAATGCCCCGGTTTGACCAGGCTGGGAGGATTTGATTTACCAGGTCTTGAAGCTGTGACGAGGTCTTTTTGAAGAGCTTTTCTATGGAGGTTCTTCTCCACAAATAGGGGTTCGCCGGTGAAAGGATCCTGCTCTGTGTAGTACATGAGGCTGGCGTAGGTGGAGGGGGTCGGTGTGAAAACCTGAACCTGCTCCGGCAGGACCTGCAGGCTGGTTAAGACAAATTTCCGCAGTGCTTTCATTTCTTTTTCGCTGCTGCCGGGATAGGCTGCGATCAGATAATATGTCAGATACTGATCTTTACCTGCCTTGCGCGATAGTGTCTGAAATTTTTCCTTAAATTTCAGCAGGTAATCGGTCGAGGGTTTCCCCATCAGGCTTAAAACGACCTGTTCCGAGTGCTCAGGGGCAATTTTTAGCTGGCCGGATGTGTGATAACGCACGATTTCATCAAGGTATTGCATTCCGCACAGATGGTCTGCCATGACCATGTCGTAACGTATGCCTGAACCGACCGAAACCTTTTGAACGCCGGGTATCTGGCGAACCTTTTGCAGCATTTCGATCTGCCGGGTATGGTTGATCTTCAACACCGGGCAGATCTGAGGATAAATGCAGCGCTTATCTTCACACGCGCCGAGTTTTAGCTTTTTCTCGCATTCAATGCCGTACATGTTGGCGGTCGGTCCGCTTAAATCGGTGATAATCCCGTTGAAGTGGGGATGGTGCGAGATTCTTTCCGCTTCCTGCAGGATTGAAGTGAGGCTGCGGGAGCTGACAGTGCGGCCTTCGTGTACCGCGATCGCGCAAAAGTTGCACTCTCCATAGCACCCGCGGTGAGTGGGGATGGCAAAACGGATGGTTTCCAGGGCTTTGACCGGTCCCTGGTTCTCATAAAAAGGGTGCTGCGCGCGCTGGTAATCATACGAATAGATCTCATCCAACCGGGATTGTTCCAGAGTCTGCGCCGGAGGGTTCAATACCAGGTAGCGGTCGCCTTTGCGCTGCGCCAGCCCTTTCGCAGTAATCGGGTCGTTATTGTGATAAAAGAGGTGGAACATCCTGGTAAATGCCTGCTTATCCGCCAGGACTTCCTCATAGGAGGGTAGTTCGATGTATCCGGCGGGAAACTCTTTAGCCAGATACGCCAGTCCGCGAATATCACGCGGTGAGCGCTGCTCACGCAGGGCTGCGGCCAGTTCCAGGGTGCTGGTTTCTGCCATTCCGAAAAGTAAATAGTCGGCTTTCGAATCGAATAGGATGGGCGCTCGTAAGCGATCGCTCCAGTAATCGTAATGGGTAATGCGCCTGAGGCTGGCTTCGATACCACCGAGGACGATGGGAGAATTGGATTTGAAATGTTTTTTTATCAGGTTCGTGTAGGCAATAACGGCTCGATCCGGCCGGCGATTGTTGACCCCGCCCGGTGTGAAATCGTCTGTGCGTCGTTTGCGAAGGGTAGCCGTGTAATTGGCCACCATGGAATCAACCGTTCCACCACTCACACCCCAGAAAAGGGCGGGTTCACCCAGGCGGCTGATATCCTGTGCTGAGGTGAGATCAGGCTGAGCAATGACACCCACGCGGTATCCCGCGTTAATCAATACACGGCCAATTACAGCGATTCCCGAATAAGGAGTATCGATGTATGAATCACCTGAGACCAGGATGACATCCAGCTCATCCCAGCCCCGGTTTAGCATTTCAGCGCGTGTGGTTGGTAAAAACACTTCAAACTCCTAAAGCAGAGTATATCATTCAGGCCAGGGTTGTCATGAAAAAGAAAACAGCCGGAAGGCTGCTTTCTAAGTAGCGACTAGTCGTCATTGTGACCATGTTCATCAAGGTGAACATGACCATGTTCCAGTTCCTCAGCCGTAGCCGGCCTCAATCCGGTGATCTTGACTTCGAATTCGAGGTCGTCGCCAGCCAGAGGATGATTGAAATTGAAAGTAACTGTATCCAGGTTGATCTCTTCAACGAAGGCCGTCATTTCAGTGCCGTCTTCGTCTTCGAAGGTCACTTCCATATCCGGTTCCAGGGTGAATTCTTCGGGAAACTCGTCTTTTGACATCTCAACGATCTGTTCCGGATCAAATTCACCATAGCCGTCAGCTGCTGCGACTAACACATGTTTTGATTCACCGATCTTCATACCCTCAATTTCACGTTCCAGGCCGGGGATGATGTGCCCCAGTCCCTGGATGAACTGCAACGGGTCGCTGTCATCGCAAGAATCGATCACCTCGTTGTTCACTTTTAATTCGTAAACCATGCTTACGACAATATTCGTAGTTACTTTGTCCATTTCGTTTGACGCGCTCACTTTTTCTCACTTTCCCGAGTGTTTGGTTGAATTTAGAAGATGGATTATATCATGCTGATGTAACTGGGGTGCTTCTCCCCACAAGTTCCATATTAAAGGGTTATCAATTTTCGATTATTTCACACGTCTGAATCTGACCAGCTGTTTTCAATGATTCAAGTTCAAGCGTGAGTTCTTCAAACGCAAGGCTGGTCGCAAAATGGGAGGG
>CAYWVP010000024.1:0-13090 GCA_964461605.1 uncultured Anaerolinea sp. | reverse complement strand
TATTGATTTTTGGGTCCGGATTCGGGAAAAGCGGCATGAACACGAGGTGCGTTGAATCAGACCGGTCAACAAAGGCCACCCAAATTGCGATCACAGCGGGTGATCTTTTCTCGAGATCGTTAACCTGTATTAAAAGATAATTTTTTTGCGTTTCAGAGAGCGTTTTTGGAAGTATTCGGTCAATCAAGGGTGAACCAAGCCGTGAAGCTGCCCAGAAACCGATGATAACAAATACGAAAAACGCGACGGCAATCGGGATGATCAATCTTTTTTTCAAGAGGTTATCCGGAAAACCATGCTTCTTGCTCATTAAAAAATTGTACCATTATGTCGGTTAGCGACATAATGGCAGCGAGTATTGAAAAAACCGGATCAGGCGATCAGAACGGTGAGGGAATAAACCGCCATTCCCACGGCAAAACCACCGCAGGATACCGCCAGAGACAGTGCAAGATCCTTTTTCAGCTGTTGATCGTGGTATGACTGGTAAACAAATTTGACGATCTTGCGCAACAGCTCAGAGCGGGTCATTAACGGAATCGTCACATTCCAGAAACCGAGTTCGATCGTTTCAAATAGTTTGCGAAACATTGCCAAATCCTAGCGCGAAGTGGAAAGTTTGAGGATCCTGCCATCATCATTGGCAACGACACGCACGGTGCGGGGGAGGGATTTCCCGTTCTCGGTTTTTACCGTGCCTTGAAAGATCAATTGGTACTTGTCTCCCGGAAGGTTCTTAACCACTGGAGAATCTCCACGCACTTCCGGAAACTGGCTGTACACTGCGGCACAGACTGTTGATTTTGCTTTTGGGTCCATTGCATTCCTTTCAGCGTTGTTTACGGCGGATAAATGCCGGTATATCGATATCCGATTGAGGATCGGATGATTCCGGACGATCCTTGGGGAGCGGATCATTCATCAGGAAGGGGAAATCCTCTTTGGAAAGATCCCTCTTTTCTTCCAATGGTGCTGGAAGCGGTTTTTCCACTTTGGTGGGTTTCTGGTCCAGAGATGTTGCGCCGAGCCCGGTAAGGACGAGGATGACCTGTACACGGTCCTCCATCTTGGAGTCGCAGATCACCCCGGGGATGATATCCGCCACACCACCGCACCTGGCCTGCAGGCTGTTCAGCGCGCCAACCACCTCAGTAAAGGCAAGATCATCACCACCGGTGAAATTCGCGATGATACCGGTTGCGTTTTCTAGGTTGATGGATTCGAGCATGGGGTGGTGCAATGCGCGTTCCATCGCATCGTTGACCCTGTTCTCTCCCTGACCGGTTCCAATAGCAAGTAGGGATCCACCGCCGTTTTTCATCATCGCTTTAACATGAGAAAAATCGACATTGATGAGACCCGGTTGGGTTACCAGTTCAGAGATACCCTGAATACCCTGGCGGAGAATATCGTCTGCGAGGCGGAAAGCCATTTCGATCGGTAGATCTTTCGGTGCGATTTGCAATAAGCGGTCATTGGGAACCGTGATCAATGTGTCAGTGTATTGATGCAATTTTGATAGACCAGCACGCGCATTTGCCTGGCGGCGGCCGATCTCGAACGAGAAGGGCATGCTCACGATTGCCACCACAACAGCGCCTTCTTCGCGGGCAATATTGGCAGCGACCGGGATTGATCCGGTACCGGTTCCACCACCCATACCGCAGGTCAGAAAGACCATATCTGCACCGCTCAATGCGTTTTTGAGTTCCGCGTAACTTTCTTCGGCTGCGGCTTCACCGATGGCTGGATCGCCGCCGGCGCCGAGTCCGCGCGTGACTTTGGGACCAAGCTGGATCTTAACCGGGGCAAGGCTGTTCTTTAGCACCTGCGCGTCAGAATTGGCCGCGATGAATTCGATACCGGAAAGACCCAATTCGATCATACGATCAACAGCATTTTGACCACCGCCGCCAAGTCCGATCACTTTCAGTACCGGCAGGTTGGCATGGATGGGAGTATGGGGGCTTGTGTTGGATGATAATGGATCAGTCATAATTTACCTCTCTGCCAGTTGGGTTGCAATACTTATACCATCTCCTGTTACACGATCCACGATGCTGCCATTCGCACGCAGCTCAGAAAGAGCCTCATCCGGGAAGGTCTGTTCTCCACCGATGATGGTCACCTTTTTCGCGAGAGCCGCTTCCTGAATGGAAAAACCGATGGTGGGATGATATTTTTGGATGAACGGACGGGTGACCTCAAGGTGATATTCAGCCACTCCCCAGTCGTATAAAGGAAGCAACAGGTAATGTTCGATGGGGTGAGAATGGTTGAAGTTGATGTTGGCGCATGCTTCTTCCACTTCGCTACCTTTTCCGTTTCCCGGGTTGTGATTGGTCTCCGGCAGGAGCAGGTCGACGATGGGGAGGTAATCATCCTCGGTTTTGAACCAGGCGTGATCATATTGACTGGAGCCTGAAGCTGCGCTCAGCAGGTAGAAGTTGCAGCACTGAACATAATCCGGGACGGCCATTTCTGCTGTTGCGTTTCTTAGTTGATCCAGGATGTTCAGACATATCCCGGCGTGAATTTCGGGTGAATAGGATGAACCGGGTTCCTTGATCCCCGCGCCGAGCATGAAAACCGGCAATTCCTTGCCGCATGCCGCTGACGCCGCAGATTGCAGCCACTCGTAATTGCGGAAGCCGCGTTGATCTTCGCTATCCGGGCTTTTACCGTAAGGAAGGGCTTTCGGCCACTTGGTTGGACCACCTGATCCATAATCCAGTTCGTGATTGTATGTGTACGCGTAACTGGCAAGCCCCATTTGCTGGACCAACTCACCATACCCCCTGCGTTCAATGGATTGCAGCGCTTGCTTGAGGAAGGAAAGGTCCCAATAATTCCCTCCCGGTTCCAGGGGAGGAAAGATCGGCATCATGCCGGATTGCGCAACGGTTGAAGCCAGGGGCAGGAATCGATCAACAAAGCGCTCGACAAGGTCCTGTTGAACCCAACCCGCTGTTGACCAGTTGTGCATCATGTTTGGTTGTTCAAAGAGAATGATATGTTGGACACCCCATCGGGCATACGCCTTAAAGAGTGCTTTCATTTCTCCGGCCGAAGGACTGTTTGGCAGGGGTAATAAGATGTGCAGGATCGGTTTTATGCCACCTGCTACGAGGCCGGTGATGAATTGTTCCGGGATGGCGCGGCTGGCATCCGCCAGGAGCACAAGCCAGCTCGCGTTGATCTGTTTCAAGACCGGAAGCCAGGTGGAAAGATCCTTTACTGTATAGTGGTCTGTATCAGCAAAGTAATGAAACCCCATGCGGGGAGTGACCAGATCACGAAATTTACGTTTATTCGCCGCCATTTGGTTACCTCGAAGCCTGCCCTTTTCAAGTGAATACTGGTGCAATTATCATACCAGCTTTTTTCAGCGAATACTCTGCTATAATTTCGAAGGAATGATCCTCGTAACAGGTGGCACAGGTTTCATCGGCCGGTCTCTCATCAGGACGCTGACGAATGCAGGCGAACAGGTGCGTGTATTATTGCGCCCCTCAAAAACCTCCCCAAATTTTCCAAAAGGTATCGCAGTTGAAGTGGCAGTGAGCAGTTTCACTGACCAGCGTAGTCTGCGGGCTGCAATAAAAGATGTGGATGTGATCTATCACCTGGCTGGCGCAGAACGGCAGGGTTTGCAGGGAAATTTAACACAGGTGGACGTAGAGGGAACAGCCACCCTGATGCGGGCTTGCAAAGAATCCGGTGCAAAGCGGATCATGTACCTCAGTCATCACGGCGCGGATCGCGGATCTGCCTATCCGGTCATGAAAGCGAAGGGAATCGCTGAAAATTGGATCATCAACAGCGGAATCCCCTATACGATCTTTCGTACAGGTGCCATATTCGGACCAGGAGACCAGTTCACAGAACCTATTGCCAGGTTATTGCGTATGTCCCCGGGCTTTTTTCTGATCCCTGAGGAAGGTAAAAGCCTGTTGCAGCCGCTTTGGGTCGAGGACCTGGTGACGTGCATGGTTTTGGCGGTTGAGGACAAGCGCATGGCCGGACGGGTGCTTGCCATTGGCGGGATTGAATCCATCCCTTACGCTGAAATTGTTAGGTTGATCATGAAAAAAACAGGGATCAAACGATCGCTTGTCTCGATTGGTCCTGACTCATTGCGCAGGCTTACCCTCTACATTGATCAGATTTATCGGAGATTTCCCATCTCGATCTTTTGGTTGGATCAACTGGCGGTAGACCGAATTACCAGCCTGGATGTGATCCCACGGGAATTCGGGATGATGCCTGTACGGTTCAAGAACCAGCTCGATCACCTGGTGAAAGGTTAGTAAGCACACATGATTAATGGACGCAGCTTTTCCATTCACACTCATTTCTACCAGCCGCCCCGTGAAGACCCATATTCGGGAGCGATTCCGGATGAACCGGGTACGGCACCATACAAAAATTGGAATGAAAATGTTCTGGAAACCTGTTACCGGCCGAACGTGGAATTACGTAACTTCAGCCGTTTAAGCTTTAACCTGGGTCCCACGTTGGCAAATTGGCTGCAGCGGGCCGCGCCGGAGGTATTGGAACGCATCGTCAAGGAAGATGAAGTCAACCAGGCGATCTACGGTGCAGGCAATGCCATCGCACAAGCGTACAATCACAGCATTCTCCCGCTGGCCAATTCACGCGACAAGCGCACCCAGGTCAAATGGGGCATCACTGCGTTCGAGAACCTGTTCCACCGCTCGCCTGAGGGCATGTGGCTGCCGGAAACAGCCGTGGATATGGAGACACTCGTTGTACTGGCGGAAAATCATATCAAGTTCACGATTCTGGCACCCTGGCAGGTGGAGGTGCTGGAAGGCAAAGCTCCTTATGAGGTGGAAATCAAGGATGGCAGATCAATCGTTGCATTTATCTATCACGGGGGATTAAGTTCAACCGTTAGTTTTGATACTTTCGCCACGGGGAACGCGGACGCATTTACGGAATATTACCTGAAACCTGAAATTGATGACTATGACCCGGATCAATTCCTGATGATCGCGACCGACGGGGAATTATATGGGCATCACCAACCGTTTCGTGATAAATTCCTGGCACATCTGCTCAATGGATCGGTCAAGGAAACGGGTTTACAACTCACCTGGCCCGGGCTTTGGCTGAAACAACATACAGTTAAGGGCAAAGCCCGGATCATTGAAAACACTTCCTGGAGCTGCCACCATGGGGTGGAAAGATGGCGCGCAGAATGCGGCTGCACCCCGGGGAGTGCCTGGAAGGCACCCTTGAAGCGCGCATTTGATCAATTGAACGAGACGATCTTCCCGGATTTCATGAAGGTTTGTGGCGAGCTTGCCATTGAAGCGTTGCCAGCCCGCGATGCATACATCAGGGTGGTGCTGCACATGGAGAAATTTGAAGATTGGATCAGGGCACTTGTCAAGCGGGATCTCACCAGTGGTGAATTCGAAAGGGTGAGGAAGCTTTTTGATGCTCAGGTGGCATGCCAGCAGATGTTCACATCATGCGGGTGGTTTTTTGATGATCTATCGCGTATCGAACCGCGAAATAACATCAGTTACGCCGCGCACGCTGCAGCCTTGATGAATCAGGTCACCGGTACCGACTACCAGGAGGTTATCCAGCCGATACTGGCTGAGGCAGTGGATGAGAAAAACCACTTGACGGCAGCTGATTACTTTCAAAGCGCATATCGTCGTTTTTCAGGCCGTTAAGACCGAATTAATAAGAAAGTCACCTTGTCGTCAGGCTGATCAATTTTTCAAATTGGTAGCCTGATTTTTTTTCTGCTTTCCTGAGCGCTGATGTGATCTCGTACAGGTTTAATATCATTTCCGTGAATCTTGAGCGATCCGCGGCGGGATCTGCCAGCATTTTGGTGATGGGTGTTATCAGCATCCACCAGGCAAATTGTTCAAAGGTTTCACGGTTGTACCAGAGGACTTCTTTGTACCGATTAACGCGCAAAAAACTCTGGATCTCAGGATCTGTAAACCAGGCTTTGAAGATTTCGGCTAAAGGTGTTTTACGCGCGCGATCGTACCAGTCCTGTTGGGAGATGCCCAATCTCAAGAGGAGGAGTTGATTCTGCACCTCCTCTTCACTGGAGGTGACGCTGCGTAAAACTTCAGCCAGAGGCCTGGACAGCTGCCAATCATCCAACCAGGCGATCGAGTAATCTGCGTAAGATTCATTTCCACTTAATTTTCCGAGCTGGCTGCAGATTGCCCAGGTCAGGAGTGTAAAGCGGTTGGCTTTGGTCTTCAACAGCGGGTCGAGAATGTAATCGATCATTTCTTTCAATTTTTTACTGCCCGGCAGGTTGACAGCCTGTACAACACCCTGCAGGGTTAAACCTGTGGTAAACAGGCTGCTGATCGAATCGCGAAGATCACCCAGATTGGTGTGAACCGCTGTCTTTAACGCTGCACCATTAAGCAGCTGTTCTACTTTAGTGTGGATTTCCCCGGCATCCAGCGCATCGATCTGCGAATTACCAGAGTACTTATACGACAGGTAATCCAGGTAACCAGTGTTTACGATCGCCCTGAAGGGTTCTTGAACAGGCCGGAGCACAAGTTCACCTATGGCTTGTTCCATATCCGGTACACCTTGATGGCCGATAAACGAGTACAAAGCTGCATAATCGTGAAAAGTGTCGTTATGAACCACACGAAAGTCCAGAAAAGCATGGTATTCATATCCGCGCAACTTGAAAAAGAATCCACGATCAAGCAGCTCACTGAGCGGGCGCAGGTATTGCAGGCGAGTTACCTGGTCCCGGAAAATGATGAATCCTTCCCGGTCGGCTCGAAGAAATAAAGCTTTGTCGATTGGAAGTTGCTCGATACTTTTGTTTTGTCCGGATTTTCGAGTTTGGGGAATTGAGAAATGGATCCAACCTTCGGTGGAACCAAAATTATTGTTGTAGATTACCAGACCGGAATCCTGACTCGAATGGTTTGAGTAAGCATAAACATTCTCATTTACACCACCATTAGGGGTGACAAAATCGTACAGGTTGAAATTCTCAACCCCTGCAAAGAGCTGGCGCTGATGCAAAAGGGGGAAAATCTCCCATTCGTGGCGCGCTACCATATCGCGATCAACCTGCTCATCCCAATAAGCTTTTCGAAATTCCATGCCGTATTTTTCTGAAAATCCTTCGATCTGGCCGTGTCCCAGCATGGGTAAGCCGGGCATGGTTGCCAATACCATGCAAATACCGAAATACTTGTCTCCTTTGCCGAACTGGTCCACTGCAGTACGCTCATCCGGATTATTCATGAAATTGACGTACCGCTTAAGAATCTCGGGTTCAAACTCTAGCGTGTTTCTGATCAGTTTACGATAACCGGCGTTGTCTTCATTTCTGAGCATGTTCATGAAGGCGCTGTTGTAAACACGGTGCATGCCAAGCGTGCGCACAAAATAACCTTCCATCAGCCAAAAAGCTTCTGCCAACAGCAGTGTATCCGGCGCTTCGACCGCAGCCCGGTCAACAACTTCACGCCAGAATTCCACCGGCATAGCCCGGTCGAACGCTTCCATGGTCATGGCGTGCTCAGACCGCGATGGAATGGCGCCACCGGTCCCCGGTTGCGGGAACCACAAACGCTGGTAATGCTTTTTGGCCAGCGTCATAGCGGCGTCAAAGCGGATGATGGGGAATCTTCGCGCGACTTCGAGGATGGTCTGGATGACCGCTTCACGCACCTCGGGGTTTAGATAATTCAACTGTGCAGTATCATTCCACGGCATGGTTGTGCCATCGTTGCCGTGGTAGATATATTTCACCTCGCCACTGTTGCGATCCTGCCTTTTGAATACAACTGCCGCGTCTGTCCGTTCAAAGTAATGGTCCTCGATCTGAATGACCACATTGGGATCAGAGGAAAGGTTTTCACCGGAAAAGCTGTAGGATGGGTAAGGACACTGATCCAAGGAGAGAAAACGTTCCGGATGCCGGATCATCCACTCAGAGTCGATGCCCATGTGGTTGGGCACCATATCGCTTGCCAGGCGGATGCCGTAGCGGGCGGCTTTATCGCGCAGACCGGCGTAAGACTCCTCACCACCCAGGTCTGCCGCAATTTGGTAGGAATAGAGTGAATAAGCTGATGAGATCGCTTCCTGGTTCCCGCACAATTGCTTGATTCGGGCAGATGCCGGACTGCGTTCCCACAATCCGATCAACCATAACCCGGTGATACCCCACCTTGCCAGGGTTTCCAGCTCAATTTCCGGGATCTGGTCGAGGCGGCGGATCTCCTGTTGATACTTGCGGCTGAGTTGGTCAAGCCAAACAAAACTATTCTTGGCGATCAGAACGAGCCTGGGCATCCACTCGCGATCTTTTGTGAAAGCTTCTACGTCTGCCCCTGTCCCGCCAGCGCGTAAGAATTCGTCGTGGTCGTAACTGGGGATGGGAATAATCCCGGGACCTGTGAAACTGAGTTTGTTCTCTTCCTTGATCAGGTCCAGGCTGGAGAGCAGGCGGTAAAAGTAATCACCGATCAACATAGCCCAATAATCCCGGATATATTCCAGCTGACCGGTAATTGAATCGGGTACCTCAATGGCTGGGCTTCTAAACATTTTTATCAACGACTGGTTTCCGGGACCAAAGTAAGGTTGCGTTTCGAAAAATCCTTGAATCTCCTTCACCACCCTGGAAAAACCGGGGTCCGAAGTAAGACTTTTTTCTTCAAAAAGTTCATGGTAGTTATCCAGAGCCGGGTTTTGAAGGGCGAGCCAGAGCATGGTGAGTTCTTCAAGGAGCAATTCACGGTTTGGTACACCGCCCGTTTCCGTTTTGAGATAGGTCAGGGGGTCAATTTCTTTTCTGTAAACCGATAAAGGTGGAAATTCGCGGATAAAAAGTGTCAGCAATTGATCCAGAGAGGTAGCAGTTACACTTTCTTCCAGATGTTGCAGCAACTGGTTTAGCACCAAGGGATTTTTTTGTTCACGATAAAGTTTAAAAACGTGGTGAAAGATCTCATCGATCAGTCCCATGGCGTTAACATGACTGGTCTTTGCAGCCTGTTCAGGGAAAGAAGCCAGATCACGTTGTCCGTTGATCTTTTGAACAAATTTCCTGGCAGCGTGAAAATTGGCAAAGATCACATTTCCATCATAAGCGAACAGCGTTTCGTCAAATTGGTATTTATCACGCGCTCTGCGGGAAATATGGAATTCCATTTTCTGACTCCGATCTTGAGAACAGGATGATTTTATTATATACAGTGTGTGGAAAAAATGCAGGATCAGGTGGATCAGGTAAGTGAATCTATGATCGATTTTAGGCAATATTGCGGTTCTGAATTGCCCTCAACGATGATGTCATCCAGCAAAATGCCTGATTTGACCATGCGCTCAAGCGCATTGCGGGTCCGGTCGGCTTCCCATTGGAACAACGTGGTGATTTTCTTAAGGTTGGAGATACCCATGGTCGAAAAGAAGTAGATGATTAGCTGTTCCATGGCGCGGCTTTCAGAAATGAAACGCGCCTGTTCCGGTAACTCGGGAAAGTGACGATGTGTCAGATCGTAAACAAAAGCATATTTCCATGCGCCAGCTTCACTGATGGCGATCGGGAGTAGTTTAAATTGCTGCTGGAGAAGATCCAGGGCGCGATTGAATGGAGATGACGAATTTGATCCTGCCAGATGAGCTTCTTTACGCAGTGATAATGTGTCCAGGGGACCTTTTCTTAAAAGTGCGTCAAAGATCAGCCTGGCTTCGAGCGGGAGTAAACCCTGGTTGTATTGGTCAGTAAAATCTTCTTCAGGTTCTCCAAAATTTGGCGACAGGGCATAAAAATAACGCGCCGCATCAAGCGAGATCATCGTGTTCTTGCGTTTCAGTATTCGCGCGTAATACCACACCTTTTTGTCGAGCAGTGAATCTTTCCAATTCCAGGTGATGTGACCGGGATCATCATGCTCATCCGCGACAGGCCGGTCGCCCGCTACTGCACTCCATAGGCTCGGAAATGTGTATCCTTTTACCGGCCAGAAAAAGATAAATCCCCGTTCGTTCACAAAATCGACCGCCTGCTGAGGGGTCTTCAACTGAAGACCAGGTTGAAGTCTGAAGGTCCGGTTCCGGTATTCGGTGATTCTTTGAGTGGTAACTTTACACATAAAAAAACCTGCCCTAATCATATCAGGTTTCAAGATCAGGGCAGGTGAGATCGATCGGATGATCAATCAGCTTTTTTAAAAATGTGGGTGATTATATTTGATCCGCTTCCACCAATGTTCTGGCTCATACCAATGCGGGCATCTTCCACCTGTGAGCCGGCGGCTTCACCACGAAGCTGCTGAACCACCTCAACGATCTGGTACATGCCGGTGGCACCCACCGGATGTCCGCGCGCTTTTAATCCCCCGCGTGTGGCAATGGGAATACTGCCATTGATGCGGATCTCCCCATCCATGGCAAGACGCGGTGCCTGGCCACGTTCTGCAAAACCGTTTGCTTCAAGGGACAAAGCTGCCATGATGGAGAAGGCGTCATGCAATTCAAAAAGATCGAGGTCTTGCGGGGAAACGCCGGCTTGGTCGTAAGCTTTTTTACCGGATAGATACGCTGCCTTCAGGAATAGGGGATCTTTCCTGTGTTGCACGGCCAATGTGTCAGTGGCTGCAGATGAAGCAGCTACAAGTACAGTTGGATGACTATCCACCCTGCGCGCGAGCTCCAACGGGATCACTATTGCCGCTGCGGCACCATCGCCGATGGGCGAGGCGTCCATCAGGTTGATGGGGTCATTTACCATAGACGCTTTAAGGTATTTTTCAGTTGTGAGTTCATCATGGAACCGTGCGTGTGGATTGTGCATCGCGTTGGCATGAGCGTTTACAGAAAAAGGCGCAAAATGCTCTTTTTCCCAACCAAATTCGTGCATGTAACGGCGCATAAGCAGAGCATTCAAAGAGACGAAAGACAGGCCTTGCCCCGCTTCCCAATCGGCATCGGCAGCGGTCGCCAGAGCTGCCGTGATTTCGCCCAGGGGTGAATCGGTCATCTTCTCGACTCCCACTGCAAGGGCACTGTTCACCATACCGGAAGCAACAGCCATGACTGCCGTGCGGAAACTGGCTGCGCCTGAACTGCAAGCTGCCTCAGTGCGAAAAGCCTCAGCACCGCGCATACCAATCCAATCTGCGATGTAAGCACCAAGGTGCTGTTGACGGTTGGCAGATCCAGACATCATGTTGCCAACATAAACTGCCTCAACAAGGTCAAGACCAGAATCAGCTAATGCAGCGAGAGCAGCATCTCCAGCCAGCTCGCGCAGGGATTTGTCCCAGTGTTCATCCACTTTGGTCTGGCCAATACCTATTACTGCAACTTGTCTCATAACTCCCTCAATTCGTGATCTAAGGTCATTATATCGTTATCATCTATCAAGAACTATCAGGTTCCCGGTTTTACAGGTCATGTAAGCTGACTTATAATTCGTGGATACTCAGACCACGGAGAATCGCACAGTTGAAATTGCCGGATAAGACTTTCATCGCTTCTATAACACTCCTGATATTGTTGACGACCGCCTGTACAGCTCTAACAACGCCAGAAACACCAACAATTCAACCCATCACGGCACAGCCAACTCCCACAGCTTTCCAACCGGCTGCGGAAGTTGCGGTGGAAGAAGCACCGGATTCAGAGATCACTCTATACATGCCGCCCGGCTTTCCTGAAAGTTGGTCTGCATCGTTACAAAACTTGAATGGATTATCGATTGTGGATGATGAATCCAATGCAGATCTTATTTTTACACCCGCCTTTGAAGCAGAGTCAGAAAATACACTTTTCACGACCAGCCTGATCCTGGCTGCAGCTGTACCATTCTTTACGGTTGAAGACTCGATCGATCCCGATCTGCTGCCCATTATGTGGGGGAGCAAGGCTGAGGATGACCCGGACAGGACAGTGCTGGTTTCGAATGCGACAGCCGGATTATTAAACTTCTTCTGGGGCGAAGCCGGTGAGAACGTGTCGGTAGCAGACCCGGCCGAATTGCTCACGTTGGCTGAAGCCAACGGTAATGCGATCGCGATCATTCCGTTCGAAGAGATCTCACCGCGATGGAAGATACTCAAGTTGGATGGTAAAAGCCCGCTGGATAAACCATTCGATATGGAAATGTATGCGTTAATGATAAATTTTCACCTTCACCAAAACGAAAATAGTAAGAAGGACACAACAACTATCCTTCAGCAGATGGTCGGGTTGATCCCCGCCAGCAACAGGGATGAGTCAAAAATGACAGTGCTGATCATGAGCGGCACCACGGCGATCACGCGCGGTCTGGCTTACAAGGTTATTATCAATGATACAGAATACCCGATCGCGCTGGTGAAGGATTGGTTTCTCTCTGCCGACCTGCGGCATGTCAGCAATGAGAGCCCTTTTGTGGAAGATTGCCCGTATCCCGATCCCTACACTTCCAGCCTCGTGTTCTGTACAAGCCCTGAAATGATCGAAGTATTAGAAAAGATCGGCATCAATGTGGTCGAACTCACCGGAAATCACATCAACGATTATGGACTGGAAAACCTGGAAGCCACCATGCAGATGTATAAAGACAGGGGCTGGGCTTATTACGCAGCCGGTGTCGATGCAGATGCTGCCAGGCAGCCTGTGCTGCTTGAGCACAATGGCAACCGCATCGCCTTTATCGGGTGCAACGCCGTCGGACCCAATTCGGTATGGGCTAAAGACGAGCGGCCGGGGGCTGCCGAGTGTGATTTTGATTACCTGGATACGAAAATCAAGGAACTCAAAGAGCAAGGGTATGTGGTCGTCACAACTTTTCAACATGAAGAACTCACCAAACAGGATGGATCTCCTGCCGTGTTAATGTTCGCTGAAAAGATCAGCGGCGATTTTATCTCTGTGGCTGAATCCGGAGCTGATATTGTGCAGGGTTCACAGGCGCATTATCCCATGGGGTTCGAGTTTGTCGGTGACAGCCTGATCCACTACGGACCGGGGAACTTCCTGTTTGACCAGATGTGGGAACCCAACCGGAACGAGTTTATTGACAGGCACATCATTTATGATGGAAAATATATCA
>CAYWVP010000023.1:10639-16092 GCA_964461605.1 uncultured Anaerolinea sp. | reverse complement strand
CGCAGAAACGGATCAAGCACGTACCACAGCGTACCTGCATCGGCTGCAGGACAGTTCTGGCAAAAAAGGAACTGGTACGCGTAGTCCGCACGCCCGAAGGAGTCAGGATTGACCCGACGGGGAAGGCAGCCGGCCGTGGTGCTTACGTGCACAAGATCCGCTCATGCTGGGAGCAAGCAATAAAAGGTCCGATCAATCATGCCTTGAAAACTGAACTGACTGCGGAAGACCGGCAGAACCTTATCGAGTATATGAGCCAGCTTTCACAGAAAGAATCAACTTTCGATAACACGGCAATAAATGGAACAAGTGAGCAGACATGATTGAGTGACCCGGAAACTTGCTCAAAGGCACATACGCCAGCCTGACAGGTAGAACAAAAGATGACTGGTATGGACAGGGGAAAGAGGGGGAACATTTTTGGAGGTGTGTTATGAGCGAGAAACAAATCGAATTTCCGGTGCAAATCACCGTAAGGGATCTGGCCCAACGAATGGATACCAGCCCAATTCAGGTCATCAAGGTTCTGATGTCAAACGGCGTGATGGCCAATATCAACCAACAGATCGATTATGATACCGCAGCAATTGTTGCTTCTGAACTGGGTTTTGAAGCGATCCCTGAATCGGTAAAAGAATCTGCAGCCGTTGAAGACCAGGGAAACATCCCCTTATGGCGTGAACTCATTGACAGTGAAGATCCTGCCAAGTTGATCAAACGCCCGCCTGTTGTGACCATCCTGGGTCACGTGGACCATGGCAAGACAACACTTCTCGATGCCATCCGGCACACCAACGTTGCATCAGGTGAAGCCGGCGGTATCACGCAACACATCGGCGCTTACCAGGTGGAACACAAAGGTCAGCTGATCACATTCCTGGATACGCCGGGACATGCTGCTTTTACTGCCATGCGTGCTCGAGGCGCACAGGGAGCTGATATTGTGATCCTTGTGGTGGCGGCTGATGACGGCGTGATGCCGCAAACGCGTGAAGCTATTGCTCATGCCAAGGCTGCCAGAGTACCCATCATCGTCGCACTGAATAAGATCGACCGCCCGGATGCAAACCCGGATTTTGTAAAACGCCAACTGGCCGAGAATGGACTCGTTCCGGATGAATGGGATGGCAGCACCATCGTTGTGCCTGTTTCAGCCAAGCAAAAGAAAGGGCTGGAAGACATCCTGGAAGCCATTCTGCTGGTGAATGACAGCCTTTCCATCCGCGCCAATCCGCAGGGCAAGGTATTTGGTACTGTGATCGAAGCCCAGGTGGATAAAGCCCGCGGGGTGATCGCCACCCTGCTGGTACAGAACGGCACCCTGCACACAGGGAACACAGTGATCGCGGGTGACACTTGTGGAAAGATTCGCGCCATGTTCGATTTCACCGGCAAAGCTGCCAGGACCGCTGCACCTTCCACGCCCATCCAGGTGTTGGGTTTTGGCAATGTACCCCCCGCTGGTGAAGTTTTCAGGGTCGTCGCCAATGAAAAGGAAGCACGGGCCATACTGGCTGAAAAAGCCGCTGAGAAATCAAATAATCCCGTGGTCTCCACCAAGACCTCGCTCGAAAAGTTATATGAAAAATTCCAGGCGGGTGAAACCCGTGAACTCCCCCTGATCCTTAAAGTGGATGTCCAGGGTTCCGTGGAACCCATCGTAAATTCACTCAATGATCTGAGCCAGGGTGATATCAAGATCAACATCATTCACGCAGAAACCGGCAACATCAGCGAAAGCGATGTGATGCTGGCCTCAGCTTCGCATGCGATCCTGCTGGGATTCAACGTGACCACGGACCAGGCAGCACGCAACCTGGCTGAACAGGAAGGCATATCGATCCGGTTGTACGAGATCATCTACCGCATGATCGAGGATATTGAGAAAGCGCTGAAAGGCATGCTGGAGCCGGAAACCCGGGAAATTCCGGTGGGACAAGCACAGGTCCGTCAGGTCTTCAAAATCAACAAAGTGGGTACAATTGCCGGTTGCCGGGTGATCAGTGGAGAACTGCGCCGAAACGCAAAGATCAGGCTGGTACGCAATGGCAACACAGTATTCGATGGTGAGATTTCCTCATTGAAACATGAGAAAGAAGATGTGCGTGAAGTCCGCCAGGGGTTCGAATGTGGTGTGTCATTGAAGGGATATAATGATATTGTCGAAGGTGACATACTCGAAAATTATGTCATTGAAAAGACAGGCTAACAGGGGAAAACGGACAAGGAAATCAGGCTATGCCATCACCATTGAGATTAAAACGCATCGGAGACCGTTTCCGCAAGGAATTGTCTGAGATGCTGGTAAAGGAAGAAATTCGAGATCCGCGTTTAGGTGGAATCAGCATCACGGACGTGGAAGTTGACCGGGAATTATCATACGCAGAGATCTATGTCTCCGCGTATGAAGGGATCGCGCGATCAAAGGAAGTATTGGAAGGTCTCGAAAGTGCCAGCGGTTTCATCCGCAAGGTACTATCGGAAAGGATCGAGCTGCGATCTTTTCCAAAATTGCGCTTTCATTGGGACGTCACCCCTGAAAAGGCTGACCGCATCGAACAATTACTGGCCACCATCCACAGTGAAGAAGAGCAACGGAAAAAGCAAAAATGAACGACCGCAAGATCAAAGAGCTAATTAATAACGCGCTTGTGATCGGTATCACCTCTCACATTCGCCCTGACGGAGACGCGATCGGATCTGTACTGGGGCTCGGATTAGCGCTGCGGGCAGCCGGCAAAACGGTTGAGATGGTGCTGAAGAGCGGTGTTTCGAAAACCTTTAAGCACCTGGAAGGCGTGGAATTGATCAGGCACTCCTTTAAAGAGGATTGCGACCTGTTTATCGTAGTGGATTGTTCAGATGAAGAACGGACAGGTGGAGTCTTACGAGGAAAACCCGCCGATATCGTGATCGATCACCACGTGACCAACCAGGCATTTGGACGAAAGGTCAACCTGATCGAGCCGGAATCAGTAGCGACCTGCGCCATTCTGGCGGAACATATGCCGGCGTGGGGTTTACAGATCACTGAACCGGTTGCAGCCGCATTACTTTCAGGTATAATCAGCGATTCCATTGGTTTCCGCACTTCCAATACCACGGCAAAATCGTTAAGGGTTGCAGCGGATCTAATGGAAAAGGGCGCTGAGATCACCCGGTTGTATAACAAAGCCTTGATCAGCAAACCTTTTGAAAGTGTCAACTACTGGGGTTATGGCCTCACGAAACTTGAACGGGAAGACGGACTGGTATGGACATCTTTATCGCTAGAGGACCGCAAAAACGCCGGTTACCCAAACGAAGATGATGCCGACCTGACCAACATCCTTTCCAGTGTTGAGGACATCGACATCGCGGTATTGTTCATAGAACAGGCCGCTGATAAGGTTAAGGTAAGCTGGCGGGCACGACCCGGGTTGAACGTGGCGAATATCGCTGCGTCACTTGGTGGAGGCGGCCACCCCGCCGCTGCAGGCGCAGATCTGAACGGGAGCCTGCCGGAAGTTCAAACAAAGATCCTGGATCTAACACGTGAGTATCTTGACCAGGTTAAGAATAATTTAAAAACAGACATGGGTATTCGGGTAACGGAGTGAGGTATGGACAACAATAGTGGTTTTGATGTAAAGAATACCATTTCAGGCGTGCTGGTTGTTGATAAACCAGTCGGGATGACCTCACACGACGTGGTGCAGGTGATCCGCAAGGGATCGAACATCCGCCGTGCAGGACACACCGGAACACTGGATCCGAGAGCATCCGGCGTGCTGGTAGTTTTGATCGGACCGGCCGTTCGTTTGAGCGAGTATGTCTCGGCTTCTGACAAACGTTACCAGGCTGTGATCATGATGGGCACCACAACCGACACCTACGATGCAGACGGAAAAACAACCTCATCATCGCCGGTTGATGTTACAGAAGAACAATTCGAAACTGAATTGCAGAAATTCGTTGGTCAGATCGAACAGGTTCCTCCTCCGTATTCAGCAGTGAAAGTTCAAGGCCGCAAGGCTTATGAAATGGCGCGCAAGGGGGAAGAGGTTGAACTGGCACCACGAACGATCAACGTATACAGCCTTGAATTACTGGAATGGGCACCACCCGAGGTCGTGCTCGATGTGTACTGCTCATCCGGTACCTATGTGCGCTCACTTGTGAATGACCTGGGTGCACGACTGGGCTGTGGAGCCACCCTGACCGGTTTGCGCCGCACCAAGAGCGGCCGATTTACGCTACGGGACGCGGTTCCGCTGCGCAAGTTGAACGAAGCCTTCGCTGACGGCACCTGGTACCAGTACCTGATCCCGGCTGCAGAAGCCCTTTCAGATTGGACGACAATCGAACTGACACATGATGAAGTGGAAGCCATCCGGCACGGTCATCGGATCAAGGCTGCCGGAACTGAACAGAATAAGGTTTTGGGTGTCAGCGAACAGGGCGAACTGGTCGCCTTGATGGAGCTTGACGAAGAGGCTGTGGAATGGCAGCCCAAAAAGGTATTCTTCTCTTAACAACCCTCCCCCCTCTCACGAGGGGGTTTTTACATCTTGATAAGGAAAGGCATCCCTTTATAATTAGAGCATGGATTACATAGAGACCCTCAACACAATAGCTGCACCCCTCTCCTGGGTAACAATCGGCGCGTTTGACGGAGTGCATACCGGGCATCAAACCCTGTTCCGCAAGATCGTTGAAGGTGCCCGGCAGGCAAAATGCCAGTCAGTCGCGATCACTTTTGACCCCCTGCCAGCGTTGTTTTTCAAGCGAATCACGACCGACCACATTCTGACATCGACCAAAGAAAGGGTGGCGTTGATCAAGAAGTTGGGTGTGGATCACGTGATCGTACTTGATTTCACCCGGGAATTTGCCGACATCGACGCACTCACCTTTATGACCCAGGTAAAAAAAGCGCTTGGCTTACAAAAGCTCTTTGCCGGTTACAACTTCACGCTGGGTAAAGACCAGGCAGGCACGGTCGCGGTATTGAAGGAGATCGGTCAGCAGCTGGATTTTGAGGTCGAGGTTGTCCCGCCCATCCGGCACGGACAGGAGATCATTTCATCGAGTAATATCCGGAAAATATTAAAAACAGGCGAGGTAGCCAAAGCCAGGGAATACCTGGGCAGACCGTACACCCTACGCGGTCGCGTGGTGCACGGCGAAAGCCGCGGCAGCAAACTGGGAATTCCTACTGCCAATCTATCCATACCGGGTGAACGGTTGCTGCCAGCTACGGGAGTGTACGCCACGCTGGCGCACATCAACCAAAAAACGTATCTATCCGTAACCAATGTGGGTGTACGACCAACTTTTGAAAACCCGTTGCCTTATCCGAGGGTCGAACCCCATCTGCTCGACACAAACGAAACCTTCTACGGTAAAACTCTGACCCTCGAATTTTTCGATTACATCAGGCCTGAGGTTCGCTTCCCGGATTCCAAAGCGCT
>CAYWVP010000023.1:0-10539 GCA_964461605.1 uncultured Anaerolinea sp. | reverse complement strand
CATTCCTCGGTAGCCGAACACGCCGTTTTGCACATCGCGCTGGAAAACATTTCCAGGCTGGCGGTTGAGAACCTGGAATCCAATCGCCTGGCCTCCTACACTGAAAAATCCACCCGATATCAAACGTGGAGCGGTGAAGCCTTTTTTATTCCCGCTGAGTTGGACAACCATCCGCTTCGAGCAACATATAATCAAACTTGCCAACAGCTTTTTACGACCTACCAGGAGTGCCTGGAAAAACTGGAAAAGTTTCTATTAGCAAACGAAGTTCAACTTGAAAATGAAAAAACGGCACAGTACGAGCGGCGTATACGCTCAACTGCCATAGACGTGTGCCGCTTCCTGCTGCCAGCTGCAGCTCTTGCCAATGTCGGGATGACCATCAACGCCCGTGCCCTGGAGCACGCCATTGGTAAACTACTCACCGCCCCGCTGGAGGAAACCCGCCAGATCGGCGCGGAGATCAAAGCAGCTGCGCGGGAAAGCGTGCCCACGCTGCTGAAATACGCAGATGAGATCCCTTACCTGCAGACAATTTGCACAGATTTCTCAAGTTTCGAGCTATCGCCCTCAGCAGAAAGTAAGGATTGGTGCCAATTAGTACACTATGAGCCTGATGCGATGGAGCGCCTGCTGGCGGCTGCTTTATACCGCGAGCAAAACAATACCTATGCGCAATGTCTCTCCACCATCAACACTATGGGTGTCGAACAAAAACGTGAGCTCATCCACTGCCTGCTGGAAACCCCTGACCCGCACACCATCCCGGCGCGTGAACTGGAAAATGTGGTTTTTACTTTCGACCTGGTTCTCGACCAGGGCGCCTATTTTGAGGTCAAACGTCACCGCATGATGACGCAAACGCCGCAACACCTTACGGCTGAACTGGGTTATGCTGTTCCCCGCGCGATTTTCGCGGCAGGACTTCTGGAAAAGTACACGGCAGCCATGGATGCAGCCCGGAACACCTACAGACTGATCGCGGTCTATGATCCGCACGTGGCAGCATATGTGGTGCCCAACGGGTTTAACCGGCGTTTGCTGTTAACAGTGAACCTGCGCAGCCTGGTGCATTTCATTCGTCTGCGCAGCGCCAGGAATGCCCATTTCTCTGTCCGCCGGGTCGCACAGCGCATGGCAGAAGAGGTGGCAGCCCAGTTGCCCGAGTTAACCACCCTGCTGGGAAGAAATGAACTGGAAACCTCACAGTCGGTGGAAGAAACAAATTTTTATTCAACCTGCAACTAGTTCTACATGAAAGGAGATCGGTATGTTAATTTCCGAAGGTGAGATCCTTATCCGGCTCGGATTAGCCGCCCTATTGGGAATGATCGTGGGGTATGAACGCGAGCGGCAAAACCAACCAGCCGGTTTACGCACGCACGCCATCCTGGCAATTGGATCCTGCCTGGCAATGACCGTCTCGATCAACCTGGCCATTCAGTTCGTGCCGGATGTACCCAATGGCGACCCGGCGCGATTGGCCGCGCAGGTCGTTTCAGGCATCGGCTTCCTGGGAGCTGGAGCGATACTGCGCTATGGGACGAACGTAAAAGGTCTGACCACCGCAACCTCCTTATGGACTGTTGCCATTGTGGGATTGGCTGTTGGAGCCGGGCACTATTTTTCTGCGGCAGGCACCACCCTGGCATTGATTCTCGTGCTGGTTTTGCTCAATGTTCTGGAGAAAAGGGCAATTCAAACCTTCCAGGTCATTAATGTATCTGTTACCGCGCACGAAAATCCCGAACTGGTCGAACAAATGAACCGGATCTTTATCAGTCTCAAGAAGAAGGTCCTGTCAATGAGTTTGGAGTCCAACCCGATTCAGAAAATTCTCACGGTCAATATGGTGGTGAAGACCCGGGAGAATGATCCGATGACGGATATTCGCAAAGCGATCGAGGAATTACCCGGAGTATCCCATTTCAAGTTGAACTAGACATTGATAAATGATGTATCATGGCAACTTTTTTCCTACGGAGTATACTTAAAATTAATTAATATCCATGTTTCTTTCTAAAGAGCCAGCAGAAAGGCCGGTTATGGATTTATTTTCCTGTATGAAAAGAAATGTCATTCATATCTCACCAGAATCCTCGATGAGAATTGCGGCAGACACCTTCATCCGGTATCACATCGGCACCCTGCCTGTAGTGGACACCAATGGAAAGCTGGTAGGAATCCTATCAATCCGGGATCTCGTCTCACAGGTATTTCCTGATTTTGTGAATATGATGCAGGACATCGACTTCATACTCGATTTCGGCGCAGCTGAAACCAGGAAACCGGATGATGAGATGTTGATGACACCGGTCAGAAAGATCATGAACCCCCCCATCTCAGCCAAAGGCGATTGCAGCCTCTTAAGAGCCAGCGCATTGATAAAGAAGCACAACCTGCTTGACCTGCCAGTGGTGGACGATGATGAGCGTTTGATTGGAATCGCCTCACTAGTGGATATCGGCACCAAATTCCTGCAAAGCTGGAATTAATCGTACCTGGACTTCAGGAGACTTTGATGGTGAATGGCATCATCGCCCTAATTATTTTTGTTGTTACCCTCTTCCTGATCTTTTCTGAGAAGCTTCATAGAACGATTGCGGGGCTTTTCGGTGCTGCGGCTATGCTCATCGCAGGAAAAGTTTTCGGTTTTTTCAACGAATCTGATGCCATCAATACGATCGATTACTCCACACTTGGCCTCCTGTTGGGGATGATGATATTGGTGGCACTCCTTGAGCCAACCGGGATATTTGAATTCATCGCCATTAAAGCAGCCCAATTTTCAAAAGGAAAACCCGGCAAGCTGCTGGTACTGCTAGGATTGATCACTACTTTGTTCTCCATGTTTCTGGATAACGTGACCACTGTCATTCTGATCGCTCCCGTAACGATCCTGATCTGCGAACTACTCGGGTTTAATCCAACCCCGTTCCTGATTGCCGAAGCGTTGTTATCAGATACCGGTGGAATCGCAACCTTAATCGGTGATCCACCCAATGTGCTCATTGCAGCCGCGGCAGGGCTGACTTTCAACGATTTCCTGACCCATTCCCTGCCTATCGTAGTCGTAGCGTGGATCATCGCGTTGCTGCTTCTAAAATTCTTATTCCGGAAAGAACTGAACACAACACCCACCAATATTGAAGGTCTGATGGAACTGAATCCAAAAGAGGTGTTGAAAGATGGTAAAACTGCAACCAAAGTCCTGATCGTTTTAGGAATGGCGATAATCTTTTTCTTTCTGGAAGAATTACTGCACATTTCACCAGCGTTTATTGCCTTGACTGCAGCGACAGCTGCACTCATCTGGATCCGGCCTGATCCACGTGAAACCTTGAGCAGGATTGAGTGGAGCGTCCTGGTTTTCTTCGCGGCACTATTTATTATGGTGGGTGGGGTGGAAAAAACCGGTTTGCTCGAAGGCATGGCTCACAGTGTCGCCGGGATGGCGCAACTCCACCCTCTCCTTTTTGGAGTCCTGTTATTATGGCTTGTCGCAGTGCTTTCAGCATTTCTGGATAACATCCCGATCACCGTGGCGTTCATTCCTGTCATCCAAAGTCTCGCAGCCGCGGGTGTGAACGTAAATGCGTACTGGTGGGCGCTGGCATTCGGGGCAGGCCTGGGAGGAAACGGCACGATCATCGGGTCCACAGCCAATATCGTGGTTGCCTCCCTTTCCGAGAAGACCCGTAACCCGATCACAGTGAAATTGTGGAACAAACGCGGTTTGCCGGTAATGCTGGCGACCCTCATCACAACCACAATTCTATTCATCATCGCCTATTCTTTTCTTTCCAAATAATCGAAAAATAATTTAAGGATTCAACGCTTGACATTTCTGGTTGTGCGCCTATAATTTATTGAAATTGAATAATAAAGGCTGTGACGAGGACGAGTAAGTGTCATGTCGGCGCAACAGAGAGCGGTAAAAGGTGAGAACCCGCGCGTGCAATGACCCCCAATGGACCTCTGAGCTGCGAGGTGAACGCTTAAGCAAGTAACCGCCGCCGGGATGCCGCCGTTATCGGGCAACGGGTATAAGCAGGTAAAACACTGCCGTACCCGAAAACGAGTGAAGCTGGCAAATCCGATCTCCGATCGCAACCTCCGGAGATTTTTTTATTCACGGATCAGCCGCTTAATCGGGGTGGCACCGCGGGCATTGAGCCCGTCCCCAGCAGGGACGGGCTTTTTTAATTCCAGGTCCGTCCGCAAATAAAACAAAAAAAGGAGATCGGACATGGAAGAGACAACCAAATACCTGCTGAGTGAAAGTGACATCCCGCATTCCTGGTACAACATCAACGCGGATGCACCCATTAAACCGGAACCAATGCTGAACCCGATGACACTGGAACCGGTAACCCCTGATTTTCTATCAGTTCTCTTTCCCCAGGGATTGATCGAACAGGAGTTTTCAACTGAGCGTTACATTGAAATACCTGAAGAGGTGCGCGAGGCATACAAGCTGTGGCGCCCCACCCCGCTGATCCGCGCGCGCCGGTTTGAGAAAGCGCTTGGTACTCCGGCGCACATTTACTTCAAATACGAAGGGGTCTCCCCTTCAGGCAGCCACAAGTCCAACAGCGCCATCCCCCAGGCGTTCTATAACAAGATCTCCGGCACCAGGGCAATGACCACTGAGACGGGTGCCGGGCAATGGGGCGCCGCCCTGGCAATGGCCTGTACTTTCTATGGATTGGACCTGGAAGTATACATGGTCAAGGTTTCTTACGATCAAAAACCCTATCGGCGTTACCTGATGGAAACCTACGGCGCCCAGGTGTTTGCCAGCCCGAGCGACCGGACGGAATTCGGGCGCAAGGTGCGGGCTGAAAACCCTGACAACCTGGGTTCTCTTGGCATCGCCATTTCTGAGGCTGTGGAGGTAGCGGCGAAATCCAACGGACAAAAGAAGTATGGGCTTGGTTCGGTGCTGCATCATGTGCTGCTGCATCAAACCGTGATCGGCGAAGAAGCGTTAAAGCAAATGGACATAGCGGGCGAATACCCGGATGTGGTGATCGGTTGTGTGGGGGGCGGATCCAATTTTTCAGGCATCGCCTTCCCGTTCCTGCGGGAAAACCTGCTCAACGGGCAGCGCACGCGCCTGCTGGCAGTCGAACCCTACGCAACACCCTCACTCACCAAGGGATTATATGCCTTTGATTATGGGGACACCGCCTGCATGGCACCGGTGGTGAAGATGTACACCCTCGGGCATGATTTTGTTCCGGCAGCCATTCACGCCGGCGGTCTGCGTTACCACGGCATGGCCCCCACCCTTTCTGCGCTGTACAACGCCGGCCTGGTTGAGGCAGTTCCGGTGCATCAGAAAGCCGTGTTTGAATCAGCGCTGCTCTTCACACGCACGGAGGGCATTCTGCCCGCGCCAGAATCAGCTCACGCCCTGCGGGCTGCCACCGACCTCGCGCTGGAAGCCAAACTCACCGGCGAGAAGAAGGTGATTCTATTCAATATGTCGGGCAATGGCAGTTTTGACCTGGTCGCGTATAACCGTTACCTTTCCGGCGAACTGGAGGATTTTGATTACCCATCGGATGCGATTGCAGCGATCCGGGAACACATCCCATCAATAAAGTAAGACAGAAACCTGTCATTTTTACCGGAAATTCCTCTCACATGACCTGTTTGTAAACAGGTCATGTGTTGATTCCATTCACAATGACAGTTGAATTTCGCCTGATTTAGGCTATCATAATTGCAGAGGAAGCAATGATCAAACCACTGGTTTACACCCCTGCTCATCATACCCGGGTGGAACTGCCCTTTGACCGGTTCCTGCCGCTGGACCCGCCCGGGATGGCTGCCCGCTGGCTCAAGAGAGAGACCCCGGTAGGGAGCACCATACTTGATCCGATCTGTGCCTCACCCCTGGCCATCCTTGAAGCAGCAGCGGCCGGTTACCGCGTGCTGGTGGCCTGCAACAACCCGGTGACTGCTTTTCAGCTGCGGTTGCTGGCCAAGGGACCCCAAATAGAGGATTTCAACTCGGTGATCAGGGAACTGGGTGACCAGAAAAAAGGACAGGAAAGGCTTGAGACCTCGATCAAGAGCTTGTACGCTACCCGTTGCGCCAGCTGTGGAGCAGAAATTCAGGCAAGCGGCTTCCTGTGGACGCGGGGAGAGAAGCTACCGCACGGGAGAATTTACGATTGTCCGCACTGCAATGATTCAGGTGAACACACCATCACTGACGAAGACATTCAACGCATTGAACAACTGCAACGCAGTGAACTAATGCACCGCTCCCGCGCCCTTTCAAAGGTACTGGGCGGCAACGTCGCGGATCGTGAAACCGTTGAAGCCGCGATCAACATTTACCCGGTGCGCTCGCTGTATGTTCTCTTCACACTGATGAATAAAATGGAAGGCATGCCGCTTTCTGATCAACGGCGCGAACTGCTCGAAGCGATCCTTCTCTCTCTTATGTACAGCGGGAGTGCCATCTGGTCGTGGCCGGAAGAACGAGAACGTCCACGGCTGTTGAGCATCCCCACACAATACATTGAAAAGAATCTGTGGCTCGAAATCGATCAAGCCATCCGGACCTGGACAGCGGATGTTCCGCGGGTGGAGTACACGACCTGGCCAACGATGCCAACCGGCAAAGGTGTGTGCCTGTACCCTGGAAGGATGCGCGACCTGGCACAGGCAGCCGAGGGTATGCGCATCGATCAGGTGTTGTGCGTCTTCCCAAGGCCCAACCAGGCGTTCTGGACGCTGTGCAGCCTGTGGGCATCCTGGTTATGGGGGCGTGAGAAAGCCGGAAAATTCAGCCAGGTGATCGAACGCCGCAGGTTTGACTGGTACTGGCACACCACCGCGCTGCATGCCGCGCTGTTGCCCGCGACCAGCCTTGCAGGTGACGATGTGCCAGTTTATGGTATTGTGCCTGAACCCGCTGCCGGCCTGATCAGCGCGGTGATACAAAGCGCGGCGATTTGCAGGATGGAAATCAGCGGATGCGCGGTGATGAATGAGTCTGAACCTGTGCAGATCGCCTGGAAAACCGGCAAACGGGATGCGGAATTTAAACGGGTGAATGTGCAGAAGATCGCCCGCGAAGCCATGCGTGAATTACTGACGGAAATCGGTGAACCCACCGAGTACATAGAATTGCATGCAGCCAGCATGAGCGCGCTTGCTGACGAGAATTCCTTCCCTCCTTCCATTCAGCAGCTGACGATCGAGAAAGCATCCGAACTCCAGGGGTCGCTGAATTCATTGCTGGCGGATACCACCTTTCTCAGGAGATTGGATGCCACGGCACAGGATCCTGAAAGCGGGTTGTGGTGGCTGGCGCAACCGGAAATGCGGCAAAACCCGTTGGCAGATCGACTGGAGACAGAACTCCGTTCATGGCTGCTCAGTGAAGAACGCATCCCATCAGACACCCTCAGCGACAGGATCAATCAACGATTTCCCGGATACCTGACCCCTCCGATCAACCTTATTCAGATGTGCATGGACTCATATGCTGACCTGGATACAACCACCGGAATTTGGCAACTCAAACCAACTGAAAGGGCACAAACACGCGAAGCGGATATGCAAAGCATGCAGGACCTGGTCACCAGATTGGGGAGAATATTCAAGGTGCGTCAGGAGGGAGAATATCCCATCAACTGGTACCTGCAAAGCGGCCGGGAGGATCCGATTTACCGTCTTTACATTTCGTCCACAGCGATCGCAGATCGAAAAGCGATCAGTTCCGGTGTAACAGGTTGCGAAACCGTTTTTGTCCTACCCGGAAGCCGGGCAGGTTTACTCAAGTATAAACTTGAGCGTGACCCTTATTTGCGTGAATTGCTTGACGATGGATTTCATTTCCTGAAATATCGTACACTGCGCAGTATTGCGCAACGAGCCGATGTGACCCTTGAACTCTGGAAAATGCTGATCGATTCTGATCCATTAAGCCTGGAAGAGAATACCCAACTCTCGATGTTCCTGTAGCGGTTACTCAGCCGGCTGCCGGGATGATTTCCAACCTCAACGCACCTGTTTGAAGTTGACCAGGATCAGGTTTTTATCACAATCCGGTGTTGTGTCAACGATCACCCGATTTGAAATAGGCATCATTCCCTGGTCGACAAGCTGCACAGCTAGCGTTGCGGTGGATTCGATGGGTTTGAACCCCAGGATGAATTCATACCCCGATTCACCATACCAGGCGGACGCTCCACCGGTTAATGTATTCATTTCGATCGTGCGTCCATCATAAAAACCGGTGAGGCGCACCAATACACCAACAACAGGTTTCCCCTGCAGATCCACAACCGTTCCGGCGATTCCCTGCCAGTCGCATGAATCCCCGGGGTGAAATACCGTGTTCGCCATTAAAGCCGGTTCACCCTGTAAGGCGTAAGGATATTCCGCGTTTTCATCCACCTCAAAGGTTGGAAATTGCCCAACTGTAGCGGTAGCGGTAGGGGTTTCTTCTACCGGCAAAGGCGTTTCTGCTGCCGCTGAGGGCGTTCCGGTTGGTCTGGAGGTCAGGGTCGGTCGTACGGTTGGCGTCCAGGTGGGCGGCAGGCGGGGGGGAGTGGCGGTGCTGGTGGGCAGCGAGACAAGGACCGGCATGGTCGGAGGCGGGAAAGGATTCAATGAAGCCTGCGGATTGGAATATAGAATAAAGATGTAACCGATCAAGCCCACAGTCGCGATCACGACCAGTGAGGTCAGTACATTCCAAAGAATGTCGCGTTTGCGCTGGCGTTCACGGCGCTGAGCTCTTCGATCCAATTCACGTTGATCAACAAATCGCATCCAAACCCCTCTACAGGTATGCTAAAAAGTCAGGGCACAAGAATTTCAATGACGCTTTTTTCACGGGCTTCTTTGAGCCAATTTGCCAATGTCTCCCGCTGCAGCATCAGCCTGGCTTCCGTGGATAAGGGATGTTCATTATCCCGTTCCAGTACATTCACAATATGGTAGCCAAGACTGCTGGCAATGATCCCCGAGGTTTCACCAGGCTGCAAGGTAAAAACAACTTCCTCAACCTCGGGTTGAGTGAGCATGCCGCGAGGAAACCAACCCAGGTCACCGCCTAATGTTGGATCCTGCTGGGAGGCGAGCGTGCCGAATTCAATGCCAGTTTCGAGTTGTTTCTGTGCCGCGATCGCATTTGCTTCATTCTTGAAGAACAACTGACGGGCGTGGATCTGCTCGGCTACGGCCGGCACAGCTTCAGTGAGCGTATCACGCTGCCAGGCGGCAGTGATGGCGCGCTTTAACGCCGCCCGCAACGATTCATCGGTGTAAAAATTCGTGGTCTGCCACTCGGTGAGTTTATCAATGCTGCCAAGGTTCGCGACCAATTGATCAATGCGCGCCTGTACATCCTCATCACTTACCGTGTGACCGGCTGCAACCGCTGCCTGTGCCAGCAATAACTCATCAATGAAGTTATCGAGAACACGGATTCTTTGATCTTCAGGGGTCATTTCCTGTTTCAGTTCTGCCAGGGCAGCCTGCAAACGGGAAAGTTCAGCTTCATACTCTGTGAGCAGGATACCCTCACCATTGACAAGAAGCGCCATGGGTAGAGATGTGGGCGTGGCCGCGACTGCTTCAGTGGGAGGAACAGGTTCCTGCGTGTTTGACGGTGATGTTGGCGACTCAGTTGCAGCTGGCGAATTATTAGTGCATCCTGCCAGCACCAGTAGAAAAAATAAAGAGAGGACGATGAGGATTCGAGGTTTCATCGGCTAGATTATAACCGATAAGCATACATATAAAAACTGACAGACCTTGCGGTCTGTCAGTATTCCTGCTGGTTGTGGATTAGTAATCCATCGGGGGCTGCATGGGAGCCGGGGGATTCTTTTCAGGGATATCCGTGATCAGGGCTTCGGTTGTGAGGATCATGGCAGCGATGGACGCAGCGTTTTCAAGCGCACCACGGGTCACCTTGGCAGGATCTCCCAAACCGCCTTTGATCATATCGATGTAATCCTCGCGGATGATGTCGTAGCCGATATTGGTGTTTTTCTTGGCTTTCTGCTCGGCACGGACCTTTTCAATGATCACTGCGCCATCCAGGCCGGCATTCTCGACGATCTTCTTCATCGGCATTTCAAGAGATTTGCGGACGATCTTGACACCGATCTGCTCATCTTCGCTGGCGAGTTTGAGGTCATCCAGGACAACCATGGCGTTGATCAGAGCAACACCACCACCGGGGACGATACCTTCCTCAACAGCGGCGCGGGTAGCGGAGAGGGCGTCTTCGACGCGGTGCTTCTTTTCTTTCAGTTCTGTCTCGGTCGCAGCGCCAACACGAATGATGGCAACACCACCGGACAACTTGGCCAGGCGTTCCTGCAGTTTTTCACGATCATAATCGCTGGTGGTCTTGTCGATCTCGACACGGATCTGCTCGATGCGGCCTTTGATCGCGGCCTCATCACCCTTGCCACCGATGATGGTGGTGTTGTCCTTGTCGGAAACGACCTTCTCAGCGCGACCAAGGTCGGGGAGAACAACGGTTTCGAGCTTGCG
>CAYWVP010000022.1:0-16134 GCA_964461605.1 uncultured Anaerolinea sp. | reverse complement strand
TAGTCAATTAAATCGAGTGATTTCTTCACCAGAAAAATAAACATAAATATCTCAAAAAATCTGCCAAAATCTGCCAAAACCTGCCATTTTTCCTTGTCAGATCCGGGATATGATCATAGGTAGAGAATAGCAATAATCAACCTTGTGATTAGAAGCGATCATGGGTGGGTTAGTGATAATTTGCTGGCTTCGAATAATTAATATTTTTTAACGCTGTACTTTTCATTAGAATATCGTAGTATAGCGCAACAAATGTTGTAAGATTAGGCAATTTCAATCTTGCACCAAATTACCCCAGAGCGATTAACCCAACCGGTTGGTGAAGGGTTTAACTTGCTTTGTGAACTGGTTGCTATCGCCCCTTGCAAAGCACACTGGAAGTGTCGCGAAGCATCCTGTAAGGACGTGCACGGCGAGAACAAATAAATAGCGCCCCTTGGGTAGCATCCTGTAAGGACGTGCGCGGCGAGATTAAATAAATAGCGCCCCTTGCGTGGCATCCTGTAAGGACGTGCGCGGCGAGATCAAATAAATTGCGCCCCTTGCGTAGCATCCTGTAAGGACGTGCGCGGCGAGATTAAATAAATAGCGCCCCCGGCGCGGCTCGAACGCGCAACCTACTGATTCGAAGTCAGGCACTCTGTCCAATTGAGCTACGGGGGCTACGCAAAAATTATACCCTATTCGCTCCACCCCCTGGCAGATTTGTTACAATAAAATTATGCAAAAAGTAATCACCTCTGAACGCATCCCGATCAAACTCTGGCTGGATAATATCGAAGAAGGCGCGCTCAAACAGGCACGCAACCTGGCCAATCTGCCATTTGCCTACAAATGGATTGCGATCATGCCGGACAGCCACGAGGGTTTTGGCATGCCCATTGGCGGGGTGCTGGCGGCGCAGGAAGTGATCGTCCCCAATGCAGTGGGGGTGGACATCGGCTGTGGAATGCTCGCTGCGCGTACAGACCTGAAGGAAATCCAGATGGATGCTTTACGGCAGATCATGGCGGGAATCCGGCAGCAAGTGCCGGTCGGGTTTGAGCACCAGCGCACGGACCAGCCCTGGGTTGGTTTTGATCACGCCCCTGACCTCCCCATCATTCAGCAGGAACTGGCCTCAGCTCGCCGGCAATTGGGTACACTGGGCGGCGGGAACCATTTCATTGAAATACAAAAGGGAGATGATGGCTTTATCTGGATCATGATCCACTCCGGCAGCCGTAACTTTGGTCTCAAGACGGCCAATTATTATCATAAAACTGCCCAGGCATTGTGTGCTCGAAAGGGTTACGATCTACCTGACCGTGACCTGGCGTTCCTTCCTATGGAAACCCGGGAAGGGGAGGAGTACTTCACGGCGATGAATTACTGCTGTGATTTTGCGCGCACCAATCGTGCGCTGATGATGGAGAAAATCAGAGAGATTCTTTTGCAGACAACCGGAGCGACAATCCTTGAAACCATCAATATCCATCACAATTACGCTGCTTTTGAAACCCATTACGGGCGGGAGGTGCTGGTGCACCGTAAGGGTGCGACACGGGCATCCCGTGATACGATAGGTATCATCCCCGGCTCAATGGGTACCAATAGCTACATTGTGAATGGTCTCGGCAATTCGGAAAGCTTTGAGTCGTGTGCTCATGGCGCAGGCCGCCGAATGGGGCGCAAGCAGGCGATCCGTTCACTTGATCTGGCAGAAGAGCAGAACAAGATGGAAGGGATTCTCCACGGCTTACGTACCCGCAATGGGCTGGACGAAGCCCCTGGAGCTTACAAGGACATTGGCGAAGTGATGACGCTGCAGCAAGACCTGGTTAAGGTAATTGTGACCCTTACCCCGTTGGGTTCAATCAAAGGGTAAACACGCTGCAGAATTCTTCTACCGTCCGGCTAATGCTTTCACGAACCCCAATATGTTTACTGATTGCCCGGTGAGCAGGTTTTGTGCTTTAAACAACCCCGCGCATGCCCGTACCAGCAGCCAGGCAGTGCCGGCTAGTAGCACGAGTGCCAGTCCGATCTGCCATATGGGCACACTGGTGGCGGAGATCCGCATCATCATGGTCACTGGAGAAGTGAAAGGGAACAGGCTCAAAAACACTGCCAGGGGGCTGTCGGGGGTGTTTAACAGAGTGCCCACGAACATCAATGGCACGACCATGGGCATGATCACCACGGTGGTTAATTGCGATCCCTCTCGTAAGTTGGGTACGAGTGCACCGATACCTGCCATCAGGCTGGCGTAAACTGCGTAACCGAACAGGAAGAACAGGATTCCCCAGATCAGGATCGTACCAGGCAGTTGGATTGCCGCTGCGAGTGGGAAACTCCTGCCGGAGATTTTTAGTAATAGCATTCCAGCACCAAGCCACACCACAGTCTGCAGGAGACCGGCCAGGCCAAGGGCGATGATCTTTCCGGTGAGCATCTGTCGGGGTGTTATGGATGTCATCAAGATCTCCATGACCCGGTTCACTTTTTCGTTCGCGATGCTATTCAGCATCAGGGATGATGAGGTGAGGATTACGATGTAAAAAAGAAAAGTAATCACGTAAGGCAGGAAAAATGTCAGCCAATTGTTTTCATCCCGTTGAGAGGCGCTCAGGTCGACTTCTTGGACATTGATCGGGTTCTGAATCCTGTAAGCCAGTGATTGATCACCCCCCGCCAGATTAAAGGCTGTAAGGGCTTTAACTGCACTTGATTGGTTGGCACCACCCATCGGATTAAAATCAGGTCTCACATAGATGATATTTCCTGTTTCCAGGTAATCCAGCGGGATCAAATAATAGGCATCAACCTTACCTTCATTGATCGCCTTCATAGCATCTGATTCGGCGGTAAACGGGATCAATTTGTCTTCGTAACCCGTGGGTATGGCTTTCATCAGACCGCTCTGATCAACAAATCCTTCAACAGTCTCTTGTGCCCCGGGCATGAACAGGTTTTCCAGAGCTGCGCCGGCATCTGCTCCGGTTTTTTTCTGGATTCCCGTTATCACCATCAGGACAATAAAGCTGGTAAGGGGAATCAGGATCAATGTCAACAGGAATGACTTACGTGTCACCACGGCAAGAAATTCATTTTTTAGAACAAGCATGATCTTTTTCATGATGCCTCATTTCACCCGTTCAAAGGCTTCGCGTAGCCTAACACGTTTACCGTAACGCAACATACCAAGGCGAAATACTCTACCGGATAACCACAATGAAAAAACCGCCAGCAGGATCAGTACCACGAGCACCATTATGATCTGCCAGGCTGGTACATGGGTGAACATGGCGCGCAAGGGCAGGGCGATTGGAGCGGTCAACGGGAAGAGACTCATCCCGACAGCAAGCGGACCGTTTGGATTGAACATGATCGAGGTAATAAACCATAACGGGATCATGATCGGAAGGGTGAACCATCCAGCGACCTGTTGTGCCTCCCGGCTCTCAGTGGCCGTTGCACCGATTGCACCCATCGCCGCTGCGATCATAACGAAAGAAGGCAACATGGTGGCTGCTATTAGCAACAGGTAAGAAAACTCGATTTTGGGTATCTCTCCAATCGGAATAAACACCGGCACGAATCGAAGCGCAATCACTGCAAAAACGATCCACACGACCAGCTGTGTCAGTCCGACCAGCAGATCACCCAATATCTTACCTGTCATCAATTGGTCCGGTGAAACCGAGGTAACCAATATTTCCATGGTGCGGTTTTCTTTCTCTTCAACCACCGCTTGCAACAGGTAACCGCCACTGACATTGACCGCGATCAAGAACAAAACACCAGCCAAAACCGGCAACATGATACTTAGCCAGTTATCCTCGCCCATTTCACGCGATCCATCCAATGACCTGATGGTTACCTTGTCTCCTTCGGTTAACCTGGTTCTGATCTGTTCTGGTTTGTCCTGCAACAGGTTTTGAACGAGAAAATCTCCGAAATCACTGTTTGCGTTTTCACCGGTTTTCTCATCTTTTATGAACATCACTTCGCCTGTTGAGAGGTAATTTTCTGTCAACACAAAATACGCCTGGATGGAGTGTGATTCCATTGCCGCCATTGCGCTATCCTCATCCGGAAACCGGTTTACTTGTGCATTCGGGAATAACTCCATCTTCTCCGGAGGAACCTGTACATCTGTCTTGGTCACCTGGTACGGGTCAACAAAACCGATCGGTGCTTTGTTGTAATCCAACCAGACTGTCAACATGCCGATGAAGATCATCAAACCGACCAGCAGTGGCATGCTCAGGATTCCAAAAATGAAGCTTTTCGTCATGACGTGCCGCTTATATTCATTGACGAAAATCAACCATGTCTTTTTCATTCAGCCCCCCTGCTATTGCTTACCACCTGGATGAAGATCTCATCCAGGGAAGGCATGGCGATCTCAAACTGCTCGAGTATGATCCCTTTCTCCACCAGCATGGTTAGTACGTCCTGGGCAGTCTTGCCTGATTCCATCTTGAGTAATTTGCTGCCATTGTGGTCGCGGATCTCTTGCACACCGGGCAGGGACGCCGGAAGTTCATTTAGCGAGCGAACCAGTACACCATTGGAGGCATATTTTCGACGAACATCAGCAAGGTTTCCATACAGCACAGTTTCTCCCTGATTGATCAGGGCAATGCGGTCGGCCAGCTCTTCCACCTGGTGCATTTGGTGCGTACACATGATGATCGTCTTCCCTTCATCCCGCTTTTCCCTTAATATATCTTTCACCATCTGCGTGTTCACCGGATCCAACGCGGTGAAAGGCTCGTCGATAATGATCACTTCAGGCTCGTGTACAAGTGTGTTAATCAATTGGGCTTTTTGCTGCATGCCTTTACTGAGTTCTTTCACCTTTTTTCGGCGGGAACTGGCCAGATCGAACCTTTCCAGGAATTCGCTGACGCGAGCATGCGCTTTGCTCTCATCAAGTCCCTTGAGGGTGGCAAGGTACACCAGGCAGCGTTCAAGTGCGATATCCTGATATAAGCCGCGTTCCTCAGGCAGGTATCCGATACGGTCTTTTTTCCCCTCACTCATCGGACCACCCATTATGCTTATAGACCCGGTATCAGGTTTGAAGATATCCAGAATAATGCGGATTGAGGTGGTTTTTCCAGCCCCATTAGGTCCGAGTAGCCCGAAGATTTCTCCGGGATCGACTTCAAACGAAACGTTCTTGACTGCCTCGACGGTTCCAAAAGATTTAGAAATCTTATCTACAACGATTGTGGACATTTTGATCCTTTCATGGTGAAACAGCCTCCATATGTATACGCCGGAGGCTGATCAAAGGTTTCAGTGGAGGCTATTCTTTGGTGTAAGCCACCCCGTCTGCGGCTGGTACATGACCTTTGCCGACAAAACCGGCCAGGACGATCATGGTAATGATGTACGGCGCAGTTGACATCAACGTGGATGGGATCGTACTACCCAGCAACGACAGCTTTGATCCAATAGAATCTGCAAAACCAAAAAGGATACCAGCACCCAAGGCCCCGACGGGGGTGTAGTTGCCAAAGATCATGGCTGCCAGACCGATGAACCCTTTTCCGGCGGTCATACCTTCATCAAAGCGCCCGACGGATCCGAGGGTGAAGAAAGCGCCGCCCAGCCCGGCGACCAAACCTCCCAACAAAACCGCCATATACCGGGTTTTGATCACATTGATCCCCAGTGTATCGGCAGCTTTGGGATGTTCTCCCACGCTGCGCATGCGCAGACCCCAACGGGTTGAGAAAAGTGCGACCTGGATAATGATCAGCAGCGCGAACATCAGGTACACAAAGAAATTTGTATTGAAGAAGATCGGACCTAAAAGTGGAATTTCAGCCAGGCCGGGTATTTCCACCCGGGTGAACATCGCCGGGTTGTTTAACTCCTGGCGTGTCTGCAGGAATTTTTGTGACAGGAAGGCTGTCATACCCGCAGAAAACATATTGATCACAGTTCCGGAGATGATCTGGTCGATCTTGTACTTGATGGAAAGCACGGCGTGAAGCGCGGCAAGTAAAACTGAAGATAGAACTCCAAAAAACAACCCCAACCAGGCGCTATCGGTAATACTGCCCATCAGCGCGCCGACCATGGCAGACATTAACATCATTCCTTCGATGGCAATGTTCACCACGCCAGCCCGTTCACACAGGATACCCGAAAACGCGCCCAGTGTAATGGGAACGGCCAGCTGCACTGAGCTGGAGAGCATACCAGCCAGGTTCAACGATTTTCCGGCTGCCTGCCAGGTCAGGAAGCTGAAGATGAGGAAGAGGAAAACGATACCAACCATCAAATTGGTTAATTTTCCAAACCCCTTGATCAACTGGAATGCCCCGATCACCACGCATAGAGCAGCTAACAGGTACAGGGTGAACTGGGAGCGAATCACCCAATCGCCCATCGAACCGACTGTGATCCCGCCCGGGGTCATCACAAACTTGGTGAGCATGTCAGGCTGCAGAGTTTTTCCGAAAACGAATGAGATGAACACAGCAACAAGGATTTCGATCACCCCGGTGGAGATGCGGCGGGTGCGTGAAATATCAGAAATTCGAGCACGTTGAATGACGGCTGTGGATGGTGCCGTTGTCGTTGTCATTATTTGCCTCCTCCCCATCCGCTTAAGGTAAATGAGGCTGCTGCGGTTTCTTCTTTCAATGGCTGTCGCATACGGTAGATCGCCCGGATGATCGCCGGAGCGGCAACGAAGATGAGGATCACAGCCTGGAGGATTGTTACGATGTCGATTGGCGTGCCTGAGACAACCATCATCTTTGTGGCGCCGTTTTTCAAGATGCCAAAGAGGAGGGCAGCAAAGATCACTCCCACCGGATGGTTATTCCCCAGTAACGCCAGTGCAATACTATCGAAACCGTACCCTGCTGAAAGACCGATTGCCATGCTGCGGTTGATCGCCAGGATCTCATTACCGCCAGCCATGCCGGCGAGTGCGCCGGAAAGTGCCATACCAATGATGGTGACCTGGGTGATGTTCAAGCCGGCATATTTTGCCGCGCGAGGGTTAACGCCGACCATGCGCAGGTTCAAACCCCAAGTGGTCTTGAACAGGATCCACCAAACGAGCGCAGCAAACGCCAGCGCAATAAAGAAACCCAGGTGAAAACGGATCGGGGTCCTGAAGAATTGCGGGATCTGCGCGGATTTTTCGATGATCGGGCTGATCGGCATTCCTCCCGTACCCGGTCTGGTCATCGGACCGGTAAGCAGCCATGTAGTTACCCGGTAAGCGATGTAATTCATCATAATACAGTTGATCACCTCGTTACCGCCGGTCGTCGCTTTGAGCAAGCCCGGAACCATCCCCCACAACGCCCCGCCCAGCGCACCAGCAAGAAAAGCAAGGGGCATGTGGATGATGGCGGGGAGACCGGTCAACGAGTAACCTACAAAGGTCGCAGCAGCTGCGCCCATGAACAACTGACCTTCAACACCGATGTTGAACAATCCAGCCCGAAACGCTAAGGCGCACGCCAAACCGGCAAAAATGTACGGTGTTGCCTGAACCAGGCTTTCCAGGATCGGATTAACTGCGTTGCGCACGTCCTGGGCATCACCGTAGATCAGCGCGGAGACAATCTCAACCGGGTTGCCCAACGAGCCCGTGAGGAGACCCAGGTAGGCTTTGCCAACTTCTGCGAACGCTGTGCCGATGCCATTGAAAAAACCCACCTTGAAGGCATCGTAAACGGTGAAGCTGGTTGCCGCGATGAGAATAGCACCAAGGATCAACCCCGTGAGGATTGCCAGTGCCGGGATTTGGATCACTTTCCAGAAGCCACGCTTCTTTTTCGGCTTCGCAGGTGCTTCCCCATTGAGTTCTTCAATTACGGTTTTTAGTAGATCCTTTTTTTCCAGGTCTTTTTTTCTCAAGGGTGCACCTCTCTAGAAAGTGATTTCGACTACTTTTTCACCCTGCTCTTTTTCGATCTTTTCAGGGATAATGCCAGCCATCAGCAAACCGAGTGTTTCTTTTGTGACATCCCCGGCATCCACAATGGCAATGATCTTTCCCCGGTACATCACGGCAATGCGGTCCGATAATTCGATCACTTCATCCAGTTCAGGCGAAACCAGTAGAACCGCGCAACCTTCATCCCGTTTTTGGACGATCCTTTTGTGGATGTATTCGATCGATCCTACATCAAGTCCGCGTGTGGGTTGGGAGGCAACAAGCAGTTGGATTGGTCGTGAAAGCTCGCGTGCAATAATGACCTTTTGTTGATTGCCGCCGGACAGGTTCCCCACCGAAGTCAATGGACTTGGTGTACGGATATCAAAGTCAGCGATCAGCTTTTCGGAATTCTCTAGGATCTTATCGTATTGCAGCACAACACCTTTGGCATATGGTTCCTTGTAGTAGGTACACAGAACCAGGTTCTCAGCCACTGGGAATGTCAATACCAGTCCGTCCGCCTGCCGGTCTTCTGGAACGTGCGCAGAACCGACTTCAGTGATCTTGCGCGGAGTACAGTTGGTGATGTCCTCATCTTTGAATAGAATCTTGCCGGACGCGCTCTTGTCCAAACCGGTGATCGCCTCAACCAGTTCGGTTTGTCCGTTCCCCTGGACCCCGGCGATGCCCAGGATTTGCCCGGCGTGAACTTCAAAAGACACGTGATCGACCATCACCTGTTTGAATTGGTCGGCGACGACCAGATCTTTGACCGAGAGCACAACCTCGCCAGGTTCCTTGAACTCTTTCTCAACCACCAGGTTGACCTCGCGGCCAACCATCATTTCTGCCAGTTTGTTCTTATCTGCGATTTTTGGATCAGCCTCGCCAACCACCGCTCCGCGGCGGATGACCATGATGCGGTCTGCCACATCGAGCACTTCCCGCAGCTTGTGGGTAATAAAAATGATCGATTTGCCCTGTTTGACCAGTGAGCGCATGATGCTGAAAAGGTCATCAGCCTCCTGCGGTGTGAGCACGGCGGTTGGTTCGTCAAAGATCAGGATGCTCGCTTCGCGGTACAACAGCTTGATGATCTCTACGCGTTGCTGCACACCGACCGGCAGATCCTTCACATAATCATCCGGGTTGACCTCAAGTTTGTACTGCTGAGAGATTTCGCGGATCTTGCCAGCTGTCTTGGGCCGGTCAAGAAAATCTCCCGCTTTCACTGGTTCTGAACCGAGCATGACGTTTTCAGTGACCGTGAATACCGGGATCAACATAAAATGCTGATGAACCATACCAATTCCGGTCTTAATCGCATCGGTGGGGGAGTTAATAATCACCTTTTGTTCATTAACCAGGATTTCCCCTTCATCCGGCTGGTAGAGACCATAAAGGATGTTCATTAAGGTTGTTTTACCCGCGCCATTCTCACCGAGCAACGCCAATATCTCCCCCTGATTGAGTGTCAGGTCAATGTGATCATTCGCCAGCACTCCGGGGAATCTCTTGGTTATTCCTTTAAGCTGAAGAATCGGAGCCATATTTACTCCATTAGCGGAAAATTGGAATTCTAAAATATTGTATCATAGGGATGATAAAACGTTACACAGTGTAATGGGCAACAAAAAAGGCTGGAGCATATCGCTCCAGCCTTTTCGCGGTAAATGTCAGTGATTTACTGTTTGTAATCCGGGTTCATCGTAATCTTGCCGGATACGATGTCAGCCTTGAGGGTGTCAAGTTCAGCCTTGAGTTCGGCAGAAACCATGCCATCCAGGTTGTGGAACGGTGCGAGTGCAACACCACCATTGGAGAGGTTACCCACGACTGAACCACCAGCGAAAGTACCTTCCTTGGCGGCTTTGATCACCTGGAGGGTGGTCACATCCATCAACTTCATGATGGAGGTAAGGGTAACGTCAGCATAATCGGGGGCGGTCAGGAACCAGTCAGAGTCAACGCCGATGATGTAGGCATTGCCGCGTTCCTTCACGGCAGCAGCGGCACCCAGTCCAACAGGTCCGGCAACCGGGACGATGATGTCAGCGCCCTCATCCATGAGGGTGATGGCCATCTCGCGACCCTTCTGCTGATCGCTGAAGTCGTTAGTGAAGAGACCTTCCTTCGCCACTACGTCCCATCCAAGGGTTTCCACTGCGGTGCCGTGAACTTCATTGTAGTAGGCAACGCCGCGGGCATAACCATCCATGAAGATGGATACGGTCGGGATGTTCATACCACCGAAGGTGCCGACTTTGCCGGTCTTGGTCACACCAGCAGAGAGGTAGCCAGCCAGGAAGGCGGCTTCATCGGTCTGGAAGGCCTGTCCAACAACGTTGGGGATAACAGGTGCGTAACCATAGTCAACGATGGAGAATTTTGTATTTGGATTGGCTTCAGCGGCGGCTTTGGTGGCATCGCCCAGCAGGAAACCGACGGTGATGATGATGTCGCATTTCTCAGCAATGAAAGCGTTGATGTTCTTTTCGAAATCAGCGACTTCCTTTGATTCCAGGTATTTTGCTTCGATATCCAACTGGGTAGCAGCATCCTGGGCACCCTTCCATGCGGTTGCATTGAAGGATTTGTCATCAACACCACCGGTGTCGGTGACTTCGCACGCCTTGAATTTCACTGTTTCAGTGGGCTTCGCGCAAGCGCTAAGCAGGAAAACAGCGATCAAGAGTACTGACATTACAGCAAACAATTTCTTTGACATTGTTTCTCCTCCTACAGAGAGATTGATTTTCCGGGAATATTCCCGTACACTAATTTAGTATACCGACATTTGCAACGAGTTGCAAGAGTTTATTACCACTACGTTTTTAAATTATCCACGACGGTTGCCAGGTTATCGAAACGATCAGGATGATGCGTTGGCTTCAGCATCCAACTTGAGCTTCGCTTCATGAGCGCGATCTCTTACCTTGAGCATGGAGAGAAATGCCAGGAACATAAAGATCGTGCCGAAAATGAACAAAACCTTATAGTTGTAGTTGGTGTTTTCCACAAGCACACCGCCCAAGGTGGGACCCAGCACTGCTGCGGTCTGTGAGAAGAAGTAATAAAGACCGGTGTAAGCACCGATCCGTTTTTCGTCACCATGATCATAGACCAACGGCAGACTGTTCACATTCACCCAGGACCAGAAGAATCCCACCAGCACCAGGATGATGATGAAGGAGATCAGTCCCTTCACCAGGAAGAAGCTGACCAGGAAGATGGCCGTAAGTGCAAGGACACCATAAATGATCGTTTTTCGTCGGCCAAGTTTTCCAGCCAGGATGCCTGATGGGATACAGAAGGCCAGGAACGAGAGATTCGCCACCGACGCAACAATGGAAGCAGTTCCGGGTTTTATGCCGAGGTCAAAAACTGCGAAGGAGGAAAGCCCGGTTTCAATGGCGTTGAATCCTGTGAACCAGCAGAAGATCGCCAGGAGGATGAAGAGGGCTGATTTATCCTTATTGGCGAACACCGCCTTCAGGTTCGGGATCAGACCTTTGATGCTCTCATCCTTGCTACCAGCGGGTTCGTTGTGATTGCCCAGGCGTTCCTTTGGTTCTTTCACCCAGATCAACACCGCCGCCAGCGCAACGATCATCGCGATCGCCCCTGCGATAAACGGACCAGACCGGCCAAAGGCATTAAAGATCAGTCCCCCGAGCACGTAAGAGAGGACACCCGCGGCTCCACCCATCAGATTGATCACGCCGTTTGCTTTGCTGCGTTGCTCTGGCTTAAAGAGATCCCCCAGCCATGATACGACAGGAGAGCGAAAGAGTGCCATACCCAGGTTGGTCACAAGAATGAACACCGCAACGGCGATCACAGATTTTGCCAACGGGATTGAGATGAAGCCGACCAGTGCAATTGGCAACCCCAACAATATCCAGGGTTTCCGTCTGCCAAACCGGTTCCAGGTATGGTCGCTGCGGTTTCCCACCCACGGCTGGACAAAAATGTTGATGATGTTATCCCAGGTCATGATGAACATCGCCAGCGCCGGGCCTAAACCAAATCCAACAAAGTTGGTGATCGATGTTGAAAATTCCGGGTTACCTGCTTGCAGGATCAGGGGTACCCACTGATTGAAGACCGGCCAGAGAATACTGATGCCGAAGAAGCCAAAACCAACGAGAAATGTGCGACCCCATGGGAACTTAGTTTTCTCCATCTTTTCTCCTTAATCCATTTATATTGTTCGTTTATTCTTTATCGTCCAATAGATCAGGACGTTGTTTCTTTGTTCGAAGAATGGATTGTTCCTTGCGCCACTTGGCAATTAAGGCGTGGTTCCCCGATAAAAGCACATCCGGCACCCGCCAGCCGCGGAATTCCTCAGGGCGGGTGTAATGCGGGTATTCCAGCAACCCGTTGCCAAAACTGTCGTCATGCGCGCCGTCCGGATCACCCAAGACACCGGGGATGAAACGGCTGATGGCGTCGATCAGCACCATCGCGGGCAGTTCTCCCCCGGTCAGTACGTAATCGCCGATGGAGATCTGGTCAGACACCAGGTGTTCGACCACTCGTTCATCTATCCCCTCGTAACGGCCGCACAGTAAGCCCAGGCGCGGCTGCGCAGCCAGTTCCATGGCAATCGCCGTGGTGAATGGTCTGCCCTGGGGAGATAGGTAGATCAACGGACAGGCAGGCGGGGTGCCCAGCACGGATTCAACTGCCGTGAAGATCGGCTCCACCTTCATCACCATCCCGCCGCCGCCCCCGTATGGCGCGTCATCGGTGACATGATGCCGGTCATGCGTCCAGTCGCGGATATTGTGCAGCGCTACACTGATCAGTTTGTTTTCCTGAGCGCGTTGCAGGATGCTTGATTCGAGATAAGTTTGAATCACGCCCGGGAATAGGGTAAACACATCGAAATGCATGTATCAATTCTAGCAACAAAATCAGTCTTGTGGCAAGTTGAATTCTCTACCGAAATATCCGTTTTACCCTATCGTACGATCACCAGCCTATCTTGACGCTGATGGTTACACTTGGTAAGATGATTTCATGTATATAAAGGGAAGTAAATTCAGCATGCAAAAACGCCGCAAGCGGTCGAATCCGTTTAAGGTGATTTTGCTGCTGGTTTTTATCGCGGCTGCGGTCTATTTTGACCGCATGGTGGTTCCCACAATTCCCCAGTTCTTCCAGCCCACGCCTACTCCCACAAGAGCGCCTGAATCACTGGTCACCGATGCGCGAGACCTTGAGGAGGAAGGGAAATACGCCTTGGCGATCACTGCTTATAAACAGGCGGTCGCTGCAGATCCCCGCAATCCTGAAAACTTCATGGCACTGGCGCGGTTGAACATTCACCTCGGAAATTATGAAGAAGCCGTCTCCCAGGCTGAAAACGCATTGCTGTTAAACCCCAATAACGACCAGGCGATGGCGATGCGCGGCTGGGCGATTGGCTTAAGTGGGGATTACGTGCGTGCGGTCGGCGCGCTGCAGGATACGATAACCGCATATCCGGATAATGCCGCGGCGCACGCTTACCTGGCAGAAGTTCTGATTTACATGCTTCAGGAGGATCAGGGTGACCTGACCACAATGGACGACGCGATCAACCAATCGCGCGTGGCGGAATCGCTCGCTCCCGGGACCCTGGAAGTGCATCGTGCTCGGGGACTTGTGTTGGAATACACCTCAAATTACCAGGAGGCAGTCGCTGAATTTGAGGCTGCCATTGCGCTCAATCCGAATATCGCCGACCTCCATCTGGCCCTCGGGCGAAACTTGTTTTACCTTCAGGAATATAACGATGCGATAACCGAATATGGCCGGGCAAATGCTTTAAATCCCCGAGATTCAACACCTGAAACGCTCATCTCGCGCACTTATGCGATCAACGGTGATTACCAAAAGGCCATTCAATATTCTGAAGCTGCACTTCTTGATGAGCCGCAGAACCCGTTTCTCTACGGAAACCTGGGACTGATCTACAGCAGTGCCACCCAATATCTTGACGCGATCGATTTCCTCCGTATCGCCATCCGCGGCGGCTCTTCTTCTGATGGCGCACCGGTGGAGGGCATACCGATGGCTTACGGGCGTGTTGCTCAATACTATTACACCTACGGGCTCGCCCTTGCCCGTGAAGGGCAGTGCGGAGAAGCCATCCAGATCTCCCTGGCGATCCAGAACGGGCTGCGCAATGATGATGTAGCTGTTTATAACGCGGAAGAAATGGTAAAGATTTGTGAAGGTACCGCCACGGAAAATGGCGAGGATACCACGCCTACCGATTCGCCCCAGGAGGAAACACCTGCTCCTGAGGTCACTCCCTGAGCACCGCTGATCAATCACTTAATAACAAGACATGATCGATTTCAACGGCAAGCGTAATATTTTCAGCAGCACCAAAAAAAGATCCAACCCGGTGCGCATCTTCCTTTTGATGATTTTGATCATGGCCGGCTTATTCGTGGTTCGCGGTCTGAAGACCGGGGCAATCAACCCCATGCTCCAAACCACCATTACGCCAACGCGGAGTTTGAATTCATTTGCCCAGGAAGGCCAGACGCATTTCCAGGCGGGCAACCTTGAAAAGGCGATCGAAGCCTATAGAAATGCCGTACAGATCGACCCGGGCAACACTGAACTGAGGGCTGACCTGGCACGAATTCAGGTCTATTCCACTTCTCAGATCACTGTGGATGCGGAGAAAAGGGCACGCTACGATGAAGCGATTGCCATCATTGATGAAGGTTTGGCGATCGATCCGCAGGACAGTGCCCTGCACGCAGTAAAAGCATTCGCGTTGGACTGGTATGGCGCATCCGGAGTCGCTGGAGAAAAATCACAGGAATACCTGATCAAAGGTGAACAATCAGCAGTGGAAGCGCTGCAATTTGACAACACCAATGCCCTAGCTATGGCATATTATGCTGAACTGTTGATCGATCAGTTAAAGTACACCCAGGCACAAGAGTTTATTAACCAGGCGATGCTCACTGATCCCAGCCTGATGGATGTTCACCGCGTTAACGGCAACATTCAGGAAGCTTCCGCCAATTATGCTCAGGCGATCGAGGAGTATCAACGCGCGATTGAGATCACCCCCAACCTCAACTTCCTTTATATGTCCCTCGGGGCGAATTATCGTCAACTGGCAAATATTGCGGTAACGAAACCTGAGCAAACTTATTTCTACGACCTGACACTTGACGCCTTTGCCAAGGCAGCGGCAATTAATGACCGGCTGGGGGTTAAGGACCCGATCCCTTTGCTCTCCATCGCCAATACATACGTACAGATGGGTGAGTTTTTTGCGGCCGCGCGGAACGTCTTAAAGGCAATCGAGTTTTCACCGGATGACCCGACAGTTTACGGCCAGTTGGGTACGGTTTATTACAAGGCTCGTAATTATGAGGGTTCTATCCTCCCGTTGCGCTGCTCTGTGCGCGGCTGCACGGCGCAGGAATCCTGCCTGGTGCGCAACGGCGGCGAGGAATGCGACCCCGAGGATACTCCAGACATCCCGATTCCCGGTTTGGAAATGACCAACAATACGGTCATCTATTACTACATTTACGGCTCAGTGTTGGCTGGCTTACATCAGCCCAATAATGGTTATTGCACTGAGGCCATGGAAGTTTTCGACGAAATTACCAGTGTATTCAGCGCAGACGAGACCATCATGGGCATCGTAAAAGAGGGTGTGGCCATCTGTAATTACTACGGTATTAACTGACCTGTTTCCAAAAATATCAGAGTTTTATTAGAGATACATACAATCTCTTGACTTCAATCTCAAAGAAGGTTATTATTCCTTTGCTTTTAGCACTCATTTAGGTCGAGTGCTAAAAAACTGATAAATCCAATCCTAAACAGGAGGCAAGCATGTCACTAGATTTGAAACCGTTGGGAAGCCGTGTGTTAGTTGAGCCCGTGGAAGAAAATGAAGTAACCGCGGGTGGAATCGTTTTACCTGATACTGCCAAGGAAAAACCGCAGAAGGGTCTCATCCTTTCGATCGGTCCTGGCGACCGTGATGAAGACGGTGAGCACATCCCCATGGATGTTAAGGTTGGCGATACTGTCCTGTTCCAGAAGTACGGTGGAACTGAGATCAAAGTTGAAGGCAAGAAACTATTGATCCTGCGCGAGAGCGACCTGCTCGCTATCGTTTCCAGCAAGTAGTCAATTTTATAAAAGGAGAATTAACCTATGGCAGCAAAACAACTCGTTTTTTCTGAGGAAGCACG
>CAYWVP010000021.1:15528-17388 GCA_964461605.1 uncultured Anaerolinea sp. | reverse complement strand
AACCGTTGATGATCATCTTGTGTAACCAGGCTGGATCGTGTTTTAGTACGGATCCCTTTTCCACGATCTCCTGACCCGCGTCCAACTTACCGGACTTCCACCAGCGTCGTGCCATGCCCGATTGAGAGATGGTAAAAGACAGGAACACCCCGACAGCGTAAAGCGGGATAAGCCGGGTGACGCTGGCGTTGAACACGATGATCAACAAGATCGCCATGCCGGCCAGCGCAATGATTCCCCTTGAGTAAACCAGGCGGCTTCCCCGGTAGGTAAGCTGCCTTGGAAGATACCCATCAGCAGCAGCAATGGCGCTTAAACGCGGAAAATCCGCGAACGCCGTGTTGGCAGCCATCACCAGGATGATCGTGGTGGCGGTAATGGTACCCAGGTAGAGCAACCCCCTGCCACCCAATATGGTTCGCGCCAGTTGTGAAATCAGCGTTTCTTCTTCCGAGGGCATTACCCCGACATGGTTACCCAGGAATGTGATGGATAACATCATTGAGCCAAGGATCAATGCCATGATAATAAGCGTGGTGCCGGCGTTCTTGCTGCGCGGCTCTTTGAACGCTGTGATGCCATCAGAGATCGCTTCAACACCGGTCACAGCTGTTGTGCCGCTGGCGAACGCCTTGAGGATCAGGAACAGGGTAATCGGCTGCAAAGTGGTTTCAGCGAGCACGACATCCATCGGTGGTGCTTCAACCATCCCCAGGGTGCCGGCGATCATCCGCACAAAGCCAATGATGATGTTGATATACATCATGACGAGGAAGAAATACGTGGGTATGGCAAAAGTGATCCCGGATTCCTTCACACCACGCAGGTTCACCACCATGATCAGAAGGACAAAAAAGATCGCGATCGGTACTTTCAAGAACTCCAGCGCAGGAAAAGCCGAAATAAGTTGCGCAACGCCAGAGGAGATGGAAACGGAAACGGTCAGAATGTAATCGGTGAGCAGCGCGGCAGCGGCGATTTGTGCAGGAACAGCACCGATATTGTCTCGCGCGACAATGAACGAGCCGCCGCCGTTGGGATAAGCGTGGATGGTCTGTTCGTAGGAAAAGATCAGCACGGCCAGCAAAGCGCAGATTCCCAGCGCGATCGGCACTGAGAGGTGAAAAGCGCTCATTCCGGCTGCGGCCAGGATGATCAGGATCTCTTGTGGCGCATACGCCACGGATGACATGGCATCGGAAGAAAAGACTGCCAGGCCGAGCACCTTGCCGATCGTTTGATGAGGCGCATCAGCAGTCGACAGCGGTCTGCCAACCAATAACCGGCTCCAACTTCTACCGGGTTGATACTCAGTCGCTCTGCGGATTACTGTAGATCCGTCTTCTTCTTCAATCTTCATAGAAAACTTTTACTTTCCTTGCTCCATTAATGCCAGATCACATGCAGAATGTACAAACCGAATGTGAGAATCATATCATTTATTCCGCAAATGTCCGTAACAATCCGTTACTTTTGAGCCACCGTGTAAACGACACCCTGGTAAGGCTGTAGAACAGGCTCCGGGTCCTCGATGTGCACCCAATTCTTCATTGAATTGATCAGGATCTGATTTACTTTGAAAGGCAGTTTGACCTTCTGCATTTTGTCGCTCAAGTTCAGCACCACCAGCAAATTCTGTTCACCATTCCAACGGTTGAAACAAAACAGATCCTCGTTACCGATGGAGATCTCCTGGTACTCACCTGTCTGCAGAGCGGGGTTCTGTTTGCGCACGCTTAGCATACGGCGGTAGAAATTGATCATGGAATCGGGATCGCTCACCTGATCGATCACGTTCACGCCTGACGCGTAATCCGGATTCACCGGGAGCCAGGGTTCGGCTTCAGGCGGGCAGAAACC
>CAYWVP010000021.1:0-15428 GCA_964461605.1 uncultured Anaerolinea sp. | reverse complement strand
GCGGAGTCATGGTTGCCGAGCGTGTTGCATGGCCACGCCATCGGCGGCAGTGCCGGCAGCCGTTCCAGCTGGTTTTGGCGTACGTGCTGCGCCGTTAAGCAGTTTGTGCGCATCAGGGGAAAATTAAAATTCAAGTGCAGTTCATTGGTGCCGTCACCATAAAAAGCGATGTCGTCGGTCTCCCCGATCAGCACGCGATCATCATACTCATCGATCACATTGCGCAATTCCTGCATAATAATGTGCACTTCAGGCCGGTCAACCTGGTGTTTGAACATTTCCTCGTGATAGGAAACGACCGTCTTCTCACCTTTCGGTTGCACATACTGGCTCGCCATGCGGTAAAGATCATCCTGGCTCATCCCCTCGGGAATCGCAGGATAAGTTTCATCCTCAAAGATCGTACCGACCGCATCCAATCGGAAGCCGTCTACACCCATATCCAGCCAGAATCGGGCTGCGTTGAACATGGCTTCTTTCACCGCGGGGTTGTGCCAGTTCAGATCCGGTTGTTCCTTGAAAAAGTAATGATAATAATAAGCTGAAGTATTCGCGTCATACTCCCAGGCAGAACCCCCAAAAGCTGAGAACCAGTTCGTGGGTGGCTCTCCAGGTTTGCCATCCTGCCAGACGTACCAGTCACGTTTGGGATTATCGCGGCTTGACCTGGACTCAATGAACCAGGGGTGTTGATCTGATGTGTGATTCAGCACAAGGTCGAGCACCAGCCGCATTCCCCGCTGGTGCACCTGGTTTAAGAAAGTTTTGAATTGCTCCAATGTGCCATATTCAGGACCCACATCCTCATAATCAGAAACATCATATCCGCAATCCACAAACGGGGAAGGAAAATGGGGTGAAAGCCAGATGGCATCAACCCCCAGTTCCTGCAGGTAGTTCAATTTTGAGATCATGCCAGCCAGGTCGCCAATCCCATCGCCGTTGCCATCTGCAAAGCTTCGGGGATAGATCTGGTAAAAGACGGCTTTCTGCCACCATTTTGTTGATTCTTTAACGATCATTTATTCTCCAGTTTCAAACGATAAGATAATCTCGGCTCGAAGTATGTCACCATTAAGTTTCCGGATTTTAACCCGGTCGATTTTATTACAACGATCGATTTCTGCCAATCCATCAATTTCCAGGTAATTATCGGTCAAGCCGTGCATCAACCATTCCCCGCTGTCAAGTTTTCGCCCGGATTCCCACAGAACAGGCAATTCTTTACCGATGTGGCTCAAACAATAATCTTGAGCAGATTGTTCCAGCACGCTCCGCATGGCACGGCTGCGCTCGTGCGCGATGCTGCCATGGATCCTCCCGGGTAAACGGGCGGCTGCGGTACCCGCCCGGGCTGAATACTTAAATACATGACCCGCAGCAAATTGGATTTCATTAACAAAAGCCAGGCTTTCCGTGAATTCCTGCTCTGTCTCACCGGGGAAACCAACGATCAGATCTGTCGTGATGGCGACTCCCGGGATCTTCTCCCGAGCAAGTTGGACCAACTTCTTGAATTTTTCAGGTGTTGTGTGCCTTGCCATCCTTTTCAACACGCTGGCCGAACCGGATTGTAACGGCAGGTGCAGATGCCGGCACACACGTGAATCCTGCCATAGTGCGAAGAATCGCTCATCCAGGTCCCAGGGTTCGATCGAAGAGAACCTCAATCGCTGCATGGTTGTATTCGCCAGTAGGTAAGCAGCCAGGTCTGTGATCGCTTCCCCATTCCCCTGGTCGCTGCCCCAGGAACCCAGGTGCACGCCGGAGAGAACAACTTCCTGTACCCCCCCCTCCAGAGCCGCCTGTGTATCGCGCAGCACAAGCTCCTTTGGAACGCTTACCGCCTTGCCCCGCGCGATTCTGGTCACACAGAAGGTACACAGGTTGTCACAACCATCCTGAGCTTTAATGAAAGCACGTGTGCGCTTGCGCGGTCCGGGCAATGGTTTTCTCGCGATTGATAATGCATCAAAATCATCCGGCTGCTGCAGCACGATCGCAGGAATGCGGAACTTATCAGGATTGCCGACCACGCGGCTTACCCCCGGGAGTTGAGCGCTCTGCTCCGGCTCAAGTGTAGCCAGGCAGCCGGTCAGCAGCACTTCTGCCGCACCTGCCCTGAAAGCCTGCCGGGCTTTTTGCCGTGAATCAGATCCTGCGGCGGCGGTCACCGCACAGGTGTTGATGATCACCAGGTCCGCTTCCTGCGCCGATCCGACGATGGAATGACCCGCAGCGCGAAATTCGCCTGCCATGCGTTCTATTTCCGCCTGATTCAACCTGCACCCGACGGTGTCTAAAAAAATGTTCATCTTAAGGCTGATGTACCTGGAAATTGTCGAACAACACCGTGACACCCGGCTCGGTGTAAGCCCCGGCGATTAAGCCAACCTTGCCTGACGCGAATGTATCATCTTCCACCGCCGCCAATAAGGTATCGTTAACGGTGAGGCTGAGGGTATTCCCCTGGCAGGTGGCTTCAATGTGATTCACCACACCCCCCTGGCGGATCACCTCGCTATATGCCAGGTTCCCCTCCGCGGATGTCATGATCATGTTCCCGTCCATGAATTTGAAGATCCCGTAATAACCATCATGGCTGAGCAGGAAACCGTAAAAATTTTCTTCGTCCTGGTAACGGCAGATCACGCCGAAATTGTCGTTTGCAGGTCCCTCAACCAGTACCGCATCCACCACCACGCGGGTATCCTCGTAATCACCACCGGTCACTGACCAGAACATGAAATTGGGCAGGTAAACGGAAAAGATCATCCCGCCGTACTCGATCGTGATGTCGCCGCCCGCCCGTTCCATGATTCCCCAAAGGTTGCTGTTACCGGAAAAATCGTCCTCAAGCAGAAGATCGCCGGACTCCGGCTGATCTATTCCGCGCATGAATCCAGGGAATTGCCCGCAAGCAGTCAGCAGCAGAGTGGAGACAAGGATCAGTGTTATCAGTTGCAGGAGGTTTCTTTTCACGTTATAAATCCTGGAAATATTATACCTGTTCATACCCTAGCGGGCATTGTTTTCCTGTAAGAGTCGTTCTGCCATCTCCTTCAATCTATCATTACTCGCAGAAGCTGAAGCCCGCCGCCAGAAGTCGATGGCTGCCTCTTTTTGTCCGCGTGAATAACTGACCTGACCCAGGTGGATCAGGATGGCAGCCTGCTCGGGGTCGCGTTCCAAGGCTTGTTTGAAGAAACGTTCCGCGTTATCCAGATCGCCAAGGACCAAATAAGCTGATCCCAGCAGATCAAGATAGACCGGATTGTCTGGTGATAACACCACCGCCTGACGCGCCGCGCCAAGTCCGCTCTCCTCTACCATGTAATTACGCCCGATCGAGAATTTCGCCAGCGCGCTCCAGTTTTCAGGATTACTCCGGTCCAGATCGATACCTGCCTGGTACTGGGTCAGTGCTTCCTCCAGACGGCCTGCATCCGCCAGAGTACCCCCCATCTCTATCCGCCACACAGCTGCTTTTGGGTTGGCACTCAACGCGCGTTCAAGGTAGACAAGTGCCTGCTCAGCGTTCCCCTGCCGACGGTAATACAATCCCATCAGGGCATTGACCAGTTCCCCTTCTGCATCCAGTTCGATCGCTTTATCCAGGCTCGCTTTGCCGTCTTCATTATTGTGCTGTTGCGCCTCTCCAAGCAAAGCCCAGGCGAGCGCATTTCCAGCATCTTCCTCAACCACAGTCTGGAAAGCCTGCATTGACGCGTCCCACTCTCCCACCTGAGATAAAGCCTGCCCCGCCAGGAGGATCCAGCCAATATTCGTTTCAACATCACTTTTGGAATTGATCGTTTCCACCAGATACTGTGCATCAGCCCGCCTTGGACTACCCGTCTGTATCTTTTGGAGATGGAGAGAAGCTATTTCCGGTTCATCAACCAGCATCATTACGCCGATTTGATAGTTCACCTCTTCATTTTCCGGTTCCAACTGATTCACGATCATCAGGACGTCCCGGGCACCCTCCAGGTCACCCGCCTTCCGCAGCAAGACGGCCGCCTGCATGAGCAAAAAAGGATCCGCCAGCAGCGCTGAGTTGATGCTGTTGCGTGCCTCAGCCAACCTGCCGTCGGCGACCAAAGCATCCGCCTGCCAAATGTGTCCTTGCGCATCCAACTGACCAAGTTCAGCTGACTTTGAAAAAGCGGAGATCGCACGTTCCACCTGTCCGGTATCCAGGTACAATCGGCCTGCGCGCTGCCACAACTCACCCCGCCAAGGGGAAAAAGCCAGCACCTCTTCGATCGCGGCGATTTCCACCCCCGTGTCTCCTGTATACCTGGCTTGCTGTAATTGCTGCAGCGCCCTGGTATGCACCAGCGCGGTGGAGATCGGATGACCCGTCAATCCCACTGCCAACGGCACGAGGATGATCAGGAATAATGCAAAGCGCTGCCCTTTTCTCATTGTAATTATTATATTGCACGCAGGCATTCTTTATTCATGCCCCTTTTGCGCTTGACAGCCACAAAATGACAAGTTTATAATTTATGTATCGCAGGCGCTGAGGGGCAATCCACAACGCCAAAAAAATATTAGAGATGGAGAGTAATAGTATGGCAGAACGTTTTGTTGGAACTGTTAAGTGGTTCAATCCCGCTAAGGGGTACGGTTTCATCGGCCGTGAGAATGCTGAAGATGTCTTCGTGCACTTCTCCGCAATTGAAATGGAGGGGTATAAGGTCCTCAAGGAAGGTCAACTGGTAGAATTCGCGATAGAAAAAGGTCCCAAAGGTCTGCAAGCCGCCGATGTGAAGGCGAAAGAATAATCATTTAGAAAACTGAATAGCCCAGAGCAGAGCCAAACAATGGCTCTGCTTTTTTTATTGTTTCAAAGCGCGGTTGATTCGTTCAAGTGCAGCGGTCAGGGTTTCACGGGAACAGCCAAAGTTCAACCGCACATGCCCCCTGCCCGGTTCACCGAAATCATCACCATTATTCAATGCGACCCTGGCGTTTTCAAGGAAGAATTGGCTCGGCGGCTGTGACAGGTTGAGCTCGCGGCAATCCAGCCAGGCCAGGTAAGTCGCTTCAGGCCTGGTCATGCGGATGCCCGGAATATTCTCGACCAGGTACTGCGCCAGGAAGTCACGGTTATCCTGCAGCAATTGAAGCACCTGCTTCAGCCACTCATCTCCGTGTTTATAAGCCGCAGTGCCAGCCGCCATCCCCATCAGGTTGACCCAGCCCAACAGCCCGCGTCGTGCTGCCTGAATGCGTCCGCGCAGGTCCGGGTTTGTGCAAATCAAAGCTGAGCATTCGAGACCGGCGATGTTATAGGTCTTGCTGGGTGCGATCAGGGTCACCGTGCTGGCTTCAATTTCCCTGTCCAATGAAGCGATCGGAATGTGACGATATCCTTCGAACACCAGGTCGCAATGGATCTCATCAGAACAGATCACCAACCCATGTTTCAAACAGATTTCCGCCATCCCGCTCAATTCCGCCCGCGTGAACACCCTGCCCAGCGGATTATGCGGATTACACAGCAGGAAACTTCGTGTGTCCTTTTCAATCACAGCTTCAAAGTCATCCAGGTCAAGTGCATACTCACCCGCCGTGTTGCGGTTGATGTTGTTGAATACCGCACGAGCACCGGCATAACCGGGAGCGCTGAAGAACGGCGGGTACACCGGCGGCTGGATGAGGATCGATTCACCGGGTTGGGCTACCGCCTGGCAAACCAGGTTGAAAGCCGACACAACACCGGGGAGCAGAATAATATCATCCGCCGTGATCTTCCACCCATGCAGGTTTTCCATGCGCGCGGCGATCAATTCCTTCAATTCCTTTGATTCGTGGGCGTACCCGAATACTCCATGCGCCACTCTCTCCTGTAAAGCCTCGATCACGGCAGGTGGAGAGGTGAAATCCATATCCGCCACCCACAAAGGCAACACATCCTCATCGTAAAGCCCCCACTTAATGCTGTCGGTATTTCTGCGCTCTGGAGTCTGTATCATATAAACCTCAATGGATTAACATAAAGTGCTCATCGCATTATAGTGCAAACCGGCAGGGTTACGCCATGCCAGCGGCTGATTCTGTTATACTCATGATGATGGGATCCTCTATCACTCTCCCCCAATTGGAATTGCTCGCCGCTGAAGGATGGCAGGATTACGCGTTGCTGGACAGCGGCAATGGCCAGAAGCTGGAACGTTTTGGCCCGTACCGCCTTGTTCGCCCGGAAGCGGAAGCGGTATGGCAGCCCACCCTCCCTCCCGGCGAGTGGAAGTCTCCTGACGCCACTTATAAACCTGCTCCCGAAGAGAACGGCGGTCACTGGCAGTACCAGCGCAAGTTGCCGGAACGCTGGAAGATGTCCTATAAAAATTTGTCATTTTGGGTTCAAACCTCCGCTTCACGCCACCTTGGGGTCTTTCCGGATCAGTCCTGTCAGTGGGATTGGGCAGAACAGGTGATCCGCCAGGCAGGCGGCAAACCGCGGATTCTTAACCTATTCGGCTACACCGGCCTGGCGTCGCTTGCCGCAGCGGCTGCCGGCGCGCAGGTCACCCACCTGGATGCTTCACGCAAAGTGATTGCCTGGGCGCGCGAGAACCAGCAATTGAGCCGGCTCGAAACCTCCCCCATTCGCTGGATCCTGGATGACGCGGTCAAGTTCGTGCAACGCGAACAGCGCCGTGGCAGCCAGTATGACGGCATCATCCTGGACCCGCCCAAGTTCGGCCGCGGACCCAAAGGCGAGGTGTGGGAGTTCTACAAATTCCTGCCGGATCTGCTGGAAGCCTGCCGGAACATCCTCACCCCTTCTCCCCTGTTCATTCAGCTCACCGCTTATGCGGTAAAGGCTTCGTCGGTGACCATGTACTACGCGGTTCGTGAAATGATGTCCGCATTCGATGGAGTGACCACTTCCGGTGAGATCGGTCTCACCGAACAATCTGCGGGGCGCTACCTTTCAACAGCCATCTACGCCCGCTGGAAATCTCAACGGCTTGTGCAAAACAACGGTTGAGGAGGAATTATTATGCTCGCACGTTTTCCTTTTGCCCACACTTTTTCCATTGTCGCCCGTGACCCCGTTACCGGGGAAATGGGGGCTGCTGTTCAATCACACTGGTTTTCCACCGGCTCGGTCGTCACCTGGGCTGAACCCGGGGTGGGTGCAATCGCCACGCAATCAATGGCCGAGGTCAGTTATGGTCCGCTCGGATTGAACTTAATGAAACAGAAGAAGAATGCCCAGCAGGCGCTCAGTGAACTACTGGAGAAGGATGAAAACTATCCGGTGCGCCAGGTCGCCATGGTGGATGCCATTGGAAACATCGCCGCGCACACCGGATCCCGCTGTATCGCTGAAGCAGGTCATAAGACCGGACATCAGTACTCCGTGCAGGCGAATATGATGCTCAAGCCCACCGTGTGGCCGGCCATGGCGGAAGCCTACGAAAATGCATCCGGCTGTCTCGCAGAACGTATGCTCGCCGCGCTGGATGCCGCCCAGGCGGAAGGCGGGGATATGCGCGGTAAGCAGTCCGCTGCGATCATCGTTGTTTCAGGTGAGGAAAGCATGCAACCCTGGAAAGGCGTGCTGATTGACCTGCGTGTGGAGGATCACCCCGAACCGCTGGCGGAATTGCGCCGTATCTACAACATTCAGCGCGCCTATGAATACATGAACAGCGGGGATGACCTGTTAAGCAAAGGCAATGTTGAAGATGCCTTTGTGGCTTACGATCATGCCGCGGAGCTCGCACCCCACATCGTGGAACTCCCCTTCTGGCAGGCGGTCACACTGATTGAGACCGGACGCGAAGCCAAAGGGCTGGAAGTTCTCAAACGGGTCTTTCAAGCTGAACCCGACTGGCTGCTGCTGATCCAGCGCTTGCCCGCTGCCGGCTTATTGCGCGATGACCCTGCACTGATGGAACGGATCAAAGAACTGGCGAGTAATCTAAAAGTTTAGCAACTTTTATTTCTTCTTGGCACCAGATCCGGGGGAAATGGTGATTGCATTTTACTGAAGACCGTGCATATAATATCAATCAACAGAGGAATTTATGTCCAAACTTACAATGGGCAAGATCCTTTTTTTTATAGGTACACTCCTATTCATTTTTGCATTCGGTGCTGATCTCCTGGGCTTGGGAGACGACGCCGGAAGCGGACCGCTGCAGCAGGTTGTCACGCTCATCAGCCTGATCATCCTTGTCAGCGGTCTCGTCATGTGGGCCACCCGAAAAGATATTTACTTAAAAGCAATCCCTCAATCCAGTCTTAACAGGTTGTCCGTCGGTCAATTGCTGGTTTTACTGGGGATGGGATTGGCGATCCTGGCCCTGGGGGCGGATATCTTCAGCATCGGGTTTGATTACACGATTGGTGAAACCCAGGTGATGGGCACCATGCTTGGTCTGATCATGATCGGTGGGGGTTTTTTTCTTTGGGGAACCCGCCGGGATCGCCCGGTCAGACTCTTCACAGCAAAAATAATCACACGTCTTTTTGATTTCTTGAAAGCAAGACTTCTATCTATCGTGAGAATGTCAGCGAAAGAAAGGGTACTGGCTGCAGTTTTTATTATCACTGTCGGGTTTGCCAGCATATTCTTTGTCAATAACATCATCCCCAGGGTCGATGCTGATGCACCGGGATTAAAAGAGCTGACCTATTTCCATGAATCCTTGCACGGCATCGGTTCAGATTTTAAAGTCGGAATCTATCTCCAATCCTACATGGCGCTGCATCACTCAGACCTGTACATCGAACACACCAAGATGTCGGATTATTCCAACTATCCCCCGTTCACCCACCTTTTTTTCATGCCCCTGCAATTATTAAGCGAAGATCAAGCCTACAAGTTGATCATTATCCTGTTATTCGCTACCAACATCCTGGTACTCGCCATCGTGACCCTGATGTTGCGGGACACCCTCCTCCCCTGGATCACCGGGAGTGCTGCTGGTTACCAATCGATCGGGACTTTTCTCTTCGTCGGTGTGCTCTTCTATGTGCTGACCGGTTATCCATTCCTGTTCAGCATTGAGCGGGGCAACTACGATATCCTGGCCTTCTTTTTTTCAGTCCTCTCCATTTATCTTGTGATCCGCAAACCGCAGGCGATGTGGTGGCAGATCATTGCCCTTTCCATCGCAGCCAACTTGAAGATCTACCCGGCAGCGTTATTTTTGATCCTGTTCGTGACACACGGACGGAAGATGATCCTGCCAACCCTGATCGTCAACGCCGCCCTGCTGCTTTCACTTGGGTATACCAACGAACTCAAGTTCTTTGAGGTGATGTTGACGTATTCACTCAAACCGGATGTGTGGACCGGTAATCATTCGGGATTCTCCTTTGCCGATCTGATCGTAAGCACATTTCCCGGCTTTTTATCCATGCAGTCACGCCTGGAATGGTTGCTCTCTTTTCTTCCATTGGTGGTGTGGGGGGTGTCTATCTACTACATCACCAGGTATTTTCGATCCAAGATCAAGAGCCTGCTGCTCTTCATGGTAACCATTCCATTAATGCTGCTTTTTCCTTCCACCAGCCATGATTACGCGCTGGTGATCCTGGGCGCTGCGATCCTTGTCCAGGTGGCAATCCTTCTGATCATCGTGTACCATACCCGGGGTGTCTGGGCTTTCGGGCTAATCGTTTCCCTCATCGGTGTACTGGCATTCATCGACCGCTCCACTTTACTATTTCCGCCGTCATGGAAGATCATAAGCAACAAATATCCCTGGGTATTCCTCCTTTCGCTTTTGATGCTGATCACAGTGATCCAGTTAAATAAGATTCTTGTGCGCAAACAGACCACAGGGGTCTTGATCGATCCCGCGGGGCAGGAGGACGCAGTCGAACCATCACCAGCAGCATGATCTGCCCGGGAAAATTCACTTCTGGAAATCTTGTCCCTAAAACAATCCCATCTCAATAGAATTACCGCATCCGATATAAAAACCGGTGACCATTCCCGTGAGATTGACTTTTACGGCCAATTCTCCTACACTAAAATCATTCTGTTTCCAACCTAACGAGTAGAAATCATCCATCGTAGTTCAACCCATAAATCGTGAATCATTAAAATTCAACCGGACGTGAAACGCTGATGAGTGACCCAACCCCGAGCCAACAACCAATAAATGCAGAGCCACTGCCACCAGGCTCTGAAGGCATCGGTGCGCGTCTGAAAAAACGTTCTCTTGCCAAATACCTGGTTGCGGTCTTCATTGGCATTTGCATTTACATTCCATTCTTCTACACGCAACCAGTGCGTGTCGGTGATGGCAGCGAATACTACGCCATGGGGGTATCGTGGGCTGAAACACACCGTCCATACATGACCGAAACCGGTTGGGACCATTACGACCTGCTCTACCAGTCCAACGCGGTCCCCGGCATCAACAGCCCGCAGCAACTGCGCGATTTTTCTGCGCATCTGGTCTCCTCCGGCGGGCAGGACTTCAACCACTTCTGGTTCTACAGCTTCGCCGCCGCGCTCATCGCTGAACTGGGTGATTATTCCGGATTCACCATTCCGATCCATTCAGCCTTCCTGATATTACACAGCCTGTTACTCATCACTCTCCTCCTTATCGCAATTCACTTCTATGGCTGGCAGGGATTGCTCACTGCCCTACTGCTCACGCTGCTCTCCCCCGTCCTCTGGTACCTCGATAAGGTGCACACGGAATTTTTCACCTATGCCGTTACATCGATTGCTGTCATCTTTTTCCTGAAACGCAGGTATAACGCTTCAGCATTTTCCCTTGCCCTGGCATCCACGCAGAACATCAGCTTTCTGCTCATCAGCCTATTTGTCCTGGCGGTAGGCGTCGTTCAGCACGGCAGGCGAAAATGGAGTCTTTCCAGTGTCCTGTTGATCGGTGCGGCGCTCGCCCTCAACGCCCTGCACCCGCTCTATTACCTGTTGCGTTTCGGTGTGCCTTCTCCGCAGTTCCTCTCCGGCAGCGCGCAGGCTGGCTTACATCTCCCGCGTTTCTGGATCTGGCTGCTCGACCCGGATGTCGGTCTGCTGCCCAACTGGTGGTTAGGTTGCATAATTCTGCTGGTTGCTCTTTTTTTCGCAATTAAATCCAAATGGCGCTTCACCGGCTTACGCAACTGGCTCGCTTTCACGCTGGTCTTCCTCGTGGTCAGCCTGCTGGCGCAATCATCAACCATTAATTTGAATTCCGGAGCTTCACCCGGTTTATCCCGTTACGCATTGTGGTACATGTGCCTGTTCTTCCCCGCCCTTCTGCTCATTTTACGCTCAACCCGGCAGCACCTGTGGCTGCGGCTGAGCCTTGCTATGGTCGCGCTGCTCGGCCTGGTTTACAGCGTGGAATACTATCTCCCCACCAGGGGCGGAACCGCCCACTGCCAGCCGTCAGCGGTTTCCTGGTGGCTGCAAAAGCATCTTCCCGGTGTGTACAATCCCCCCGCGGAGATCTTCACCGAGCGCTACGGCGGCATGTGCGAGAACATCGCCTCGCGTAAGAATGCTGCCATCATCGGTCCGGACTGCCGCAAGGTTTACCTCTCCGGTGACAGCAGCGCGGAAGATTTCCTGGTCACTGGAGCTGCCGGATGCAATTTGGATTTCGAACGCATCAATTTGATGATCAATGAAAAGATCAGCTCAGGCACATGGTCGGACGCGGATGCCTATTATCGCTTTTCTACTGATGAGATCAGTACCGCCACGTTTTCCCCCACTCCGGAGTTGGATTTACCGTTCGCGTTAGGCAATCCGCTCACGCAATCGATCGGGTCACGCTACCGCCAATGGGGTTTGCTGGAGGATTGGGGATTCTGGTCGGTCGGAAAAAGTTCTATGCTGCAACTTCCCTGCCCGGTAGGCACGGTAGCGGAGTATCTACCACTACACCTCGAATTGGAACTGGAACCTTTCGTTTTTGGTGAGCATACTGAAGTTCACGCGTCGATCGAACTGGATGGACAGGCCGCGTGGTCCGGCACGCTGACCGCTCCTCAGGTCATCCAACTCTCAATACCCGCCGCAGCCTGTTCACATCGTAATATTTTGACTATGCGCATATCTGTGAACAACCCCGTTTCACGCGCTGAACTCGGTATCAGCGGGGATATGCGCCCTTTGGGTGTGGGTCTGCGCCGCATGCGCTATCTCGATCAATAATGCTATACTATCAATAATGGGGTTGAGAATCGAACACCCTTCAAACAGGAGGAAGTATGGAAAGATACAAGGTAACAAGCGGCACCAGCGTTGATCTCTCACAGTGGGACCCAAGGGACACCGGTGATTTTGACGGTGGCAAAAAGGATGGCCAAAAAGAGGTCGGCAAACTTAACAAAGAACTCGAAGAGCTGCAGGAAATGCTCTACGCGGAACACAAACACAAGGTGCTCATCGTCCTGCAGGGAATGGATACAGCCGGCAAGGACGGCGTCATCCGCCGGGTCTTTGAGGGTGTTAACCCGCAGGGAGTCAAAGTAGCCAGCTTCAAAGTGCCCACTGCCGAGGAACTGAGCCGCGATTACCTGTGGCGCATTCACAAAATGGTTCCGGGCAAGGGTGAAATCGTCATTTTCAATCGCAGCCACTATGAGGATGTCCTCGTCGTGCGCGTGCACGGGATGGTATCACCGGAGCTGTGCCGTAGACGCTACCGCGAGATCGTTGATTTCGAGCGTATGCTCGCCGACAACGGCACACTCATACTCAAGTTCTACCTCAACATCAGCCTTGAGGAACAGAAAGAGCGCCTGCAAGCCCGCCTTGATGACCCGCAAAAGATCTGGAAGTTCAACCCGGGTGATCTCGGTGAACGTAAACTCTGGCCGGATTACATGCAGGCTTACGAGGAAGCCATCGAAGCCACAAGCACCGATTTCGCCCCCTGGTACATTATCCCCTCCGACCGTAAATGGTACCGCGACCTGGTCATCGCCACCTTGCTGGTAAAATCCTTAAAAGACCTTAAGATGAGCTTCCCCCCGCCGGAGGAAAACCTCGACGGCATAGTCATTGAATGATCGGATTGATAAAAAAAACTAATTGATTTGTTCACAAAAAGGAGAAACCAATGAACCTGTACATTCTGCGCCACGCTGATGCCGACAAACGCGATGAAGAGAAATTTCCCGATGACAACACACGCAAGCTGGTGAAAAAAGGCAAGAACAAGACCGAAAAGATCGCCAAATTCCTGAAAAAACGCAAGGTCAAAGTCTCGCTCATCCTCTCCAGCCCTGCCCTGCGCAGCCTTGAAGCTGCCAAACTCATCCGCAAGGAACTTGACCTGGCCAAAGAACAACTCGTTCAACTCGATTGCCTCCTGCCCGGCGCCAGCAATGCCGAGCTCATCGCCGAGATCAAAGAAAAGTACACGGTGGATTCCCTGCTGGTTGTGGGGCACGACCCCAACCTCAGTCTGCTCATTTCGCAGCTGGTCACCGGCACACCTGACCTGCCGATTGACCTCAAGAAAGGCGGATTGTGCAAGCTCGCCGTGGATGAGCTGGTGGATGGCAAATGTGCCACGCTTGAACTGCTGCTGACGCCTAACTTCTAAAGCGCACTAACCGCATTTGATGGGCAAAAAAAATGCCGTGCCTGATCCTGCGGAAGGTTTCAGGATTCTCAACCGTGAATTGAGCCTGCTGGATTTCCAGTCCAGGGTGCTCGAGGAAGCTGCTGATCCCCGCAACCCGCCGCTGGAAAGGTTGAAGTTCCTCTCCATCTTCGGTTCGAACATGGACGAGTTCTTCATGGTGCGGGTATCAGGGATCAAGAAATTGAAAAGGGGTCGTTACCCTGACCTGTCTCCTGACGGTCTCACCCCACGCGATCAGCTACGCCTGATCCGCAAACGCGCCTTGAAGCTGTATTCACAGGCTCATTTCTTGTACCGTGATGAGATTCAGCCAACACTGGATACAGCCGGTGTTCACATCCACAATTACAACAGGTTGAGCGATACCCAACGCACCGCTGCGGACTTATATTTCCAGCAGGTCGTTTTCCCCGTGCTTACACCGTTGCTGCTCGACAGCGGCCATCCTTTCCCGCACATTTCCAACCTCAGCCTGAACCTGGCGGTCATCGTCAGGAGACCCAAGGGCGGCGATCTGTTTGCCCGCGTCAAGGTACCTGAGACCCTGCCCCGCTTGATCCCCCTCGAAGACACCCCCAACCTGGAACAGGATGGTTCAGCTCCACAGCACCGGTACTATACCTGGCTCGACCAGATTATCGCAGCCAACCTATCCGCCCTCTTCCCCGGAGTAGCCATCATCGAATCCCACCCCTTCCGCGTGGTTCGCGACGCGGATATCGAGATGCAGCAGTTGGAGGCGGATGATCTGCTGAAAGCCATGGAACGCACCCTGCAGAAGCGCAAATCGGGCTCGGTGGTGAAAATTGCCATCCACCGGTCCATGCCGAAACGAATTCGCAAACTACTAGTGGAGAACCTGGCAGCCAGGGCTGCTGACATTTACGAGGACCGCGGTATCCTGGGGATGAGCAGCCTGGCAGAAGTCTACCATTCCGCTGACCGCCCGGACCTCAAGTACTCCTCCTACACCCCGGCCATCCCCCCCCCACTGCGCGGTATGCAGGTACCCACCGATATCTTCGAGCGCATCCGCAGCGGGGATATCCTCGTTCATCACCCCTACGACGCCTTCACACCGGTGCAGGCATTCCTGCTGGCAGCTGCCCACGACCCGGACGTACTCGCGATCAAACAGACACTGTACCGCGTGGGCAATGATTCTCCGGTGGTTAAGGCGCTGCTCGCGGCGGCACAATCCGGTAAACAGGTGGCGGTGCTGGTGGAGCTTAAGGCACGTTTTGACGAAGAGTCCAACATCAACTGGGCGCGAACGCTCGAAGAGGCCGGCGCGCACGTGATCTACGGTCTGGAGGGTTTGAAGACCCACTGCAAGATCACCCTCGTCGTGCGCCGCGAAGGCGATGCCATCCGCCGTTACCTGCACCTCTCCACCGGCAATTACAACGCTGTCACCGCCAGTGTTTACGAAGATATTGGCTTATTTACGTGTAACGAGGACCTGGCGGCGGATGCCAGCGATCTGTTCAACTTTCTTACCGGATACTCAGAGATGCGCGAATACCGCAAGTTGATGGTCGCCCCGGTGAACCTTCGCCGGCATCTGGAATCGCTCATTCGCGCAGAGATCGACCACGCGCGCGCGGGACGCGGTGGTTATATCGCCATTAAGGTGAACGCGCTCACCGATCCCAGGATGATTAACCTCTTTTCTGAAGCTTCAAACGCGGGAGTGGGGATCGACCTCATCGTCAGGGGCATGTGCTGCCTGGTTCCGGGTGTAACGGGAATGAGCGAAAATATCCGCGTCGTCAGTATCCTCGGCCGTTACCTTGAACACAGCCGCGTTTTCTACTTTGCCAACGG
>CAYWVP010000020.1:11347-17510 GCA_964461605.1 uncultured Anaerolinea sp. | reverse complement strand
CATCATTGGAGATGCCGCGAACCAGCCCATCCTGCAGGAAGCCATCATCACCCAGCGCAACGGGCGTTACGTCATCCCGTTGCGCGCCGAGTTCAAGGGCAAACTGAAGTCCATCGTGCATGATTCTTCCTCCTCCGGTGCCACTCTCTTTGTGGAACCCCTGGCAGTGGTTGAACTGAACAACCGCTGGCACGAACTGCAGCTGGCCGAACGTGACGAGGTGCGCCGCATCCTGACCGAACTTTCGGCCCGTGTCGGCGCGGAAGCAGAAGCCATTAACGGGATCGTCACAGCACCTCATGTGCGCCAAGTACGCCGAGGATCTGCACGCCTGTGAACCGGTGCTGCGTCCCATCAGCCCGCCGCAAAACGCCCACCATCCCGGCACCACCATCAAGCTCTACCAGGCGCGCCATCCGCTTCTCGATCCTTCAAACGTTGTTCCAATTGATGTTGACCTCGACCCTGCCACATTTGCCCTCGTGATCACCGGTCCCAACACCGGCGGAAAAACTGTGACCCTCAAAACAGTCGGGTTGATGATACTGATGGCCCAGAGCGGACTGCATATCCCGGCCCGTTCAGGTTCCGAGCTCAGTTTCTTTGATGATGTTTTTGCTGATATTGGTGACGAGCAATCCATCGAACAGTCCCTCTCCACCTTTTCAGGGCACATCACCAACATCGTGCGCATCCTGGGCAAAGCGCGCACCAAGACCCTCGTGCTCCTGGATGAACTTGGCGCGGGTACCGATCCCCAGGAAGGATCTGCACTGGCTCGTGCCATTCTGCTTCACCTGGTGGAAAAACGCGTACCCTGTCTGATCGCCACGCATTATCCTGAACTGAAAACCCTGGCGCACGCCACCGCTGGTGTGGTCAACGCCAGCATGGAATTTGACCTTAAAACCCTGCGTCCCACGTACCACCTCACCATCGGCATACCGGGCCGCTCCAACGCGCTGCTCATTGCGCGGCGCCTCGGCCTGCCTGAAGAGATCCTCGAAAACGCGAAATCAATGGTTGATCCCGCCGAGCTCGTCTCTGATGACCTTTTGAACGAACTCCACCACCAGCGCGAAGTGGCACGCAAAGCCCGCTCATCCGCTGACCGTGACCGCTCCCTGGCCAGCAACCTGCGCCAGGAGTTGAACTACCGCCTGGAGCACATCGAGGAGGAACGGCTGACGGTGCTGGAGCAGGCGCGTGAGCAAGCCGCAAAGGAACTGGCAGAATTACGCCGGGAAATGGATGAGCTGCGCCGCCAGGCGCGCCACACGCAACAGGCGCAACCGGTGGTGGAAGAGGTCCAATCCCGCCTGGAGATCATTCAAAAGAAGATTGAAAAAACACCCCCACCCGCCGTTACCGGGCAGATGAACCCGGAGCTCACTATTAAGCCGGGTGCGAAAGTGCGACTGAAGACATTAAAAATGGAGGGGGTCATCAGCGCGGTCAACACAGATGATGTGGAGGTTCGCGTGGGCAACCTGCGCGTAAGGGTAAAACCTTCTGACCTGTCACCCGCCTCCGCTCTGACCTCTGAACCCGTGGCTGGAACCGCTGCGCAGGTTGCGCAGGCGCCAGCCCGAAAAGCACCCCACACCCCGTTCCGCCCTACTCCCGGCATGGAAGTGGACCTGCGCGGTATGCGCGCCGAAGACGCGCTCGACAGGCTGGATGCCTACCTGGTTGAAGCCTACGGCAGCGGAATGCCATTCGCCCGTATCATTCATGGTAAAGGCACCGGCCGCCTGCGCCAGGTGATCCGTGAAGCGCTGAAAAATTCTGAATATGTATCGACGTACGAGGAAGGCGGGGAAAAAGAGGGCGGCGAAGGCGTGACCATCGCCCATTTCTCTGAAGATTAAGAATCAATAAGGCCGATAGCAGCTCTCCTCAAAGCACTACCGGCCTCATCCTGGCAACATCCCTTTTGTTGCCACGTAATTGTTATTTGTGATTGTTTTTATACACCGCCTTCGTTGACAAACCGTTGACATATTTCCTCCACTTGTTGCGGAATTTATTAAATGACCCCTTTATTGCGGGGTGAGTAGCATGCGCCTGCATTCTTTCCATAATGTCGTTGACCGCTTTTTCGGTTGACTTCCAGGTAGAGCTATCCGGTAATGCCAGCGCCAGCACCCGTTTGTATGCGAGTAGTTCATACCACACATTCCCGTTGATATTTTCTGGCAGGATGGCATTTTGGTAATATTCAATCGCCTCATCCTTTTTCCCGCTGGCCTCCGCGAGATGCCCTTTCAGGGAATTCTGGAAGAATCCCGTTTGTGAAGACTTCGTCTCTTTGATCACCTCCAACACTTTTTGTACTTCTTTAACCATGGTCGGAGTGGGTTTCTTTTCTGTCGCAATGACCAGCCTGCCCATTTTCATACTGGATTCAATCCCTCGTAAACCTTTGTGTTCAGCTTCGCTGATGGCCTCGTCGATCCATTTTTGTCCTTCGCTCCTCTTCCCCGCATCGATCAATGAGATCCCAAGATAATACTTGCTGATGATGGTCTGAAAATTCATCGCGCCGCTATTAATGTTCTCAAAATAATACTCATCCGATCTGGCTGGGTTCTCCAGACATCGCCATAGATCGCCGAGTGCCTTGGCGGTGTGCATGGACAGTTTTTCAGTTTTATGTGGAGTTTCCCGAACATACGCTTGCTCAGCGAGAACCCAGGCTCTATCCAGGTTTCCCATTTCAAGGTATGCCAGCGCGGCCGTGGTGTCCATCAAGGAACACCAGAATCGCAATGGAAACCTTTCCATGAGTAATTGAGATTCCTGGTGGATCTGCACAGTTCTTTCCAGGTGTTCATTAAAGTATTCGCACATTGCCAGCACCGCTGACGCCTGTAAAACCGTTGACCGCCTTGTTGCCAGCGAACTTAGATTGACCATTTGTTTTGCCAGATCCAGGGCATGCACCGGGTCACCAATGTTACATAAGACAGCACACAGGATACTGAGAATATCGATTTTGGTGTCGTTGATATAAAGGTCATTGACGCTATCGGTCAAAGACAGGGCTTTTTCCATCGAATGACGCGATTCCTCATAGTCATCCATGCTGTATTGAATACTGCCTTGAATGAATAACGATTTAATTTGCTCGTCGCACATACCGGTTCCTTCAAGAAACCAGCTCGCTCGCTCCGCGTAAGTCCGGGCTTCTTCAAATTTATTGAGGTAAAAAGCAGCGCGTGACAGGCCATTATAAGCAGTCCCGATTAATTTCCGGTTCTGGTTGATTTCACCGATCTCGAGACAGCTGCGATAGATGCTTTCACAGGTAACGATATCGTCCCTGTCATAAGCGTAGTTTCCAAATTCATTAATGAGTTCGTAAACTTTGCTTTCCGGAAAAAGGGTTGGAGCTTTCATGATCAGGTCCAACCCTCTTGCATGGGCACGATAAGTATCGTTTCTGTTAAATTTTGAACGCGCGTATCTGCCCGCTTCCAGCCAGGCGGATAAAGCCTCGTGCTGTTGCAGGGAGGTTTCCCAATGATATGCGAGCGCTTCAGCGAATTTCGGAAACCCCTCTCTGCGCTTCTGCAAAGCCGTGGCCGCTTTCAGGTGCAAACTGCGTTTCTGGCTGGGGGTCAAATTCATGAGGATCACTTCTCGCTCTACATCATGTTTGAAAGAATACCCGCCCAAGGGCCGGATGGCCGTATTGACATCCAGAAAACCTTCGTTGATCAATTCTTCCAGCCCGGTGGCAACGTGGTCTGTATCCATACCGACCATTTCTTCCAGAACATCAGGACAGAATTTATTCCCCAGGATCGCCGCGGCTTTAAGGATTAATAGGTATTCAGCCTCAAGTCCGTTCTCTTTATCGCGTACCAGGGCGGTGACGGTCTCCGGCGGTGAACAATCCTCCTGCAACGCCATTAGCACGTAACCATCCATCTCCCATTTTGCCGACCTCACACACTCGGTCAGGAAGAAAGGATTGCCGCCTGTTAATAAATTCATACGGTTGACAATATCCTCGCCGGGGATCCTCCCAACAGTATTTTGGATGAATCCTTTGATCTCCTCGTCACCTAATGGTCCCAACGAAATGGTAACCAGCTTCCTTGCCCGCCGCACCCGCTGGATCAATTGATTCAATTCGATGTTTTCAACATCTGGTGAGGTGACAAATACCAGCATCCCGTACCGGTCAAAAAAGCCGTGTTCGATCATAAATGAAACGAGGGAGATACTGGCCAGGTCAGCGTACATCGCGTTGTCCAGCACAAACAACAATGGTCTTCGTGCCGCGCTAACTTCCATCAGTTTCAAAAACGAGTGGAACACATCTTCCAACACAGGCAGCCAGGACTCCCCGGTTGGAACTACATGCGGTCCCCCCATCCCCTGCAGTTCATTGTGGTAGAAATTTGATAATCGAGTCCGGTCAGACTCTTCCAGCCTCTGCCAATCCTCATCCAGAATTTGCGAATCCAAATACTGCATGATCGTGTGAAACGGAACCCGCAGTCCCAACGGGTGGCTCCTGCAATAAATTAAGCGCGGCCGGAAGGGCTGTTGTTCGTAAAAATGCCTTAGCAGCCGGGTCTTTCCAATTCCTGCTTCACCCTGCACCAGGGCGATCCCGCGCCGCCGCAGCACCTTGTTCAGAATATCCAGTTCCTCTACTCTGCCAACAAAACCCGGTTCTCCCCGTTCCGCATTCGGCCAGTCAGTTTCCGGTAGATCATGATAGATCCTGGTTCGCATGGCTTCCTGTTTGATCTCGCTGAACCGCTCCGGAAAATTTTCCTGTTGTTGTGCGTAAATTTTTTCCAGGTAATTAACGTAATCGATCAACTCCTGGATTTTTCCCGTATCCCGCATGCAGATGAGTGTCAGATAGTTGAAATCTTCATCAATCGGGACGATCTCGATAGCCTTGCCCAGCCAGATCAGCGCCTCTTCCAAATTCCCGGTCGAGATGTAATGATCAATCAGGCGGTCAATGACCTTGAGCACTGTCAGGTGATAGGACTGATTGATCATGTCCAGCCAGTTGTCAAATCCCACCGAGCCATTGATCGCAATCCCCTGCATGAACCGGCTGGTCCGGTATAATGCCATGCCCCTCTTCATTTGGATCACCATCCAATCGGGCAGGGAAATGGTGCTGGTCATTTCTGAGCTGCTCAACAGTGGGGAAATCAGTTGATTCAGTTCGTGGTAATCAACCCAGACAGTGGATGGATTTAATGACACCTGTTCGCCATCTGTAATAACGAGGTGATTGATCCCTACCTCGGTTCGAATACGGCTCAGCGCTTCACGCAGATTCTTCCTGGCAGACTGTTCTGACTCTTCCGGCCAGAAAAGAACGCACAATTCTTCCCTCGACACGGGGTACTGCTGCGCTGCCAGGTAGAACAAAAGGGCGCGGTTTAGCCTCCTCTTAATGAGAACTGGCTTTCCATCTACAGATATATCAGGCGGACCAAGTAACCGGATCTCTACTTTTCGTTCTGACTGATTTTTATCCCCCAACAAGGCGCTCATTTTAATACCACCTGTTTCTCACGCGCCCGGTTGAGGATCTCACGGGCAGCTTTCAGGTTGGTTTCGCCCGTGTTGCCGGTCATTTGCGCCAGCTCGAATATCCGTTCATCTTCCCCCAGTTTGCCAACCAGGGTCAGGGTACGATCAGCGCTGATCTGCTTGTGCACCTGGTAGTGCTCATCACCAAACGCCGCCAGCTGCGGCAGGTGTGTCACGCACATCACCTGGTGGCTGCGTCCCAGCTGCCACATTTTTTCTCCCACCGCGAATCCCACCCGGCCGCCAATCCCCTGGTCGATCTCATCAAAGATCAATGTCGGAATGTAATCCGCTTTCGCCAGCACGTTCTTGAGTGCCAGCATCAGGCGCGAGGTCTCCCCGCCCGAAGCGATCTTGACCAGTGGTTTCAGTCCTTCACCCGGGTTTGGCGCGATGAGGAACTCGACCTCATCCAGCCCAGACTCTTTGAGATCAGCCTGTTTTCCAGCATGATGGCTCGCCCCACCGGAAGCCTGTTCTGCAAAAGCAACGCAAAACTCGGCGCCTTCCAGGTTGAGATCTTTCAATTCAACCTCAACATCCGATCCCATGCGCGCAGCGGCCAGCCGGCGCTTTTCGCTCAATA